>JAJEGW010000037.1 GCA_022819605.1 Silicimonas sp.
CAGTTGCGGGACATGCTGACTTACAAGGCTGGAAGCGCCGGTGGGTCCGTGGTCCTGGTCGACCCGCGCGGCACCTCCCAGCGATGCAGCGGATGCGGGGCGGAGCCGGACAGGCCGAAGACGCTCGCGGACAGGGTGCACTGCTGCGACGTCTGCGGTCTCGTGCTTGACCGCGATGTCAACGCCGCCCGCAACGTGCTGCAGCAGCTCAAGGGGCCGGGAACCGGCCTTCGGTCGCGAAGCGTGCGGGTTGCCGCGTAGCTTGGCCGAGAAGCCGCCGCCTTCAGGCGACGGAGTGTTCACCAAGCAGGTTCGGCAGATCGTTTGAACCAAATGCTCGATGCCGCCGTTCTTTCGCCCAACGCCAATGGAACGACTGGTCTGCATCGATTCGCGCTCGCCCGGATCAAGCATGTCGATAGCGGCAGGGGCTCGACAGAAGTCTTGTTCCACGCACGGCCCTGCAATCGACGGAATGACAGCGCTTGTTCGCTATGCTTGAGGCCGTGCTTCGCTCCTGTGCAATTCCGCGCCGACGATGTCCTCCATCACGCGCGTGCAGACCCAGTTGTCTCCGTCCGGATATCTGGTCCGTCCAGCGTGGAAAATCTGCATTGCCGCGGCCGCCGTGTGAAGGGGGACGCCAAGTTCCTCGCCGAGTCCCATCGAGATCGTGAGGTCCTTGTGCATCGTGTTGATGTGGCTGCCGGTGTCCTCGAACTGCCGGTCGATGATCTTTTCGAGCGCGTTGTTCACGATGCCGCATCCCGCCGAGGAGGTCGAAAACACGTCCAGGAGGACTTGACCTGGAATCCCTGCCTTGGCGGCGAGGGCTGCCGCTTCGAACGTTGCGGAGAACTGCGCCCCGATCAGTGATTGCAGGCAGGCCTTCACCGTCTGTCCGTCTCCCGGTTTGGTTCCGACCCGGTGAATGCTCGCCGACACCGCCTCCATCACGGGAGCAAAGCGGTCAAGGACCTCGTCAGGTGCCGCCGCCATCATGGTCAGCGTTCCACCCTGTGCCCCGGGGAATCCACCCGACACCGGCGTGTCGATCATGTTGAGTCCGGCATCCGCCAGTGCCTCTCCAATCTCACGTGCTTCCCGCGGCTTGACCGTGGCAGAAAGGATCACCGCGCCGCCCTTGGCCATGGATGATGCGAGACCGTCCCCGAAGATGGCGGACTTTGCCTGGTCTCCGTTCATCACCATGACGAAGACGGCATCCGCGTTGGCGCCGACCTCCGCCGCAGAGGCGGCGGGCTTGCCGCCCATGTCGGCGAAGGCAGCCATGCGATCCGCGCTCAAGTCCAGGCCGGTGACTTCGAACCCGTTCCTAATCAGGTTGCGGGCGATCCCGGATCCCATGTCTCCGAGACCGATGACTCCAGTATTCATGCGTTTCTCTCCTCAGTGCCGGCAATTTCCGGCGTTAGCGGCGGTTGAGGGATTTCGCACGCCGCTTCCGGCGTCGGACGGGTCCGGGAGACACCCTCTGTCCATTTCGTGCAGGGCGAATAAATGCTATCCGTTGTGGCACTTGCAAGACTTAAACCGAAACGGTTCAATTGCGCAAAATCGGGGAGGATGCCAGTGAAACGGATCTACGACTGGGACGCGAGGCCGCAACAGCGAAACTTTACTGCAGCCGACCTGCGTGCCCTGAAGGGCGTGCGCAAGCTTGTTCAAACCACGGCAAATACGACGGAAGAGGCTGCTGCTGCCTGGGATGCCGGTTTGGATCTCGTCATGGGCAACGCGCACAACACGAAGGCGATTCGGGTCGGTGCACCGGACATGTTTTTCACTGCCGCCATTGCCTTGCCGGATTTTCCGACCGACAGGGACGTGCTCAATGCCGCGTTTCGCGCGATGAAGGACGGCGCGGATTCCGTCTACACTGCGCGGGGGCCCCATGTGGTGGAGATGCTTGCCCGCGAGGACATTCCCGTCATGTGCCACCTGGGCCTCGTGCCCCGGAAGTCCACCTGGAACGGCGGCTTGCGCGCCATAGGCAAAACGGCTGAGGAAGCCTTCGAACTCTGGCAGGCATTCCGGCGCATGGAGGATGCCGGCGCCTTCTCGGTCGAAGCCGAGGTCATTTGCGCCAGGGTGATGAGGGAGATCAGCCGTCGCACTATGCTTGTCACGTCCTCGCTCGGTTCCGGATCCGGCAGCGACATCATCTATCTGTTTCAGAACGACATATGCGGGGAGCAACCCGAGAGCCCCAGGCACGCCCGGGCCTTCGGCAACCTTCATGCGCTCCATGAACGCATGAAGGTTGAACGTCGCGCCGCGCTGGAAGCATTCGCCAAGGAGGCGCGTGACGGCAGCTTTCCCGGCCGAGACGAGACCGCGGACATTGATGATGCCGAGTATGAGGAGTTTTGCGAGCGGCTTTCCTGACATGGACGTTGTGCCTGTCAGGACAAAGGAGGAGATGCCGCAATCCGCGTCGAGCGAGATGCGCGCTTAGAGGCCCAGTGCCTTCCGCCGCTCTTCGGCAAATCCTTGTGCAAGCCGGTCGGCGACGAAAGCCAGGATCGCCATCGCCGCACCTGCGCTTACCCCCAGTCCAACGTCGGCTTGGCCCAGTGCCAGATATATCGACTGGCCGAGTCCGGTCGTTCCGATCAGGGCGGCGATTACCAGCATCGCGAAGGCATAGAGGATCGTCTGGTTGAGTCCCAGCAGGATCGTCGGCGCGGCGTAGGGCATGCGCACATCGGTCATCGTCTGCCATGGCGTTGCCCCGCTCGAGGTAGCGGCTTCCAGCATCTCCGGTGGTGTCGAGACCAGTCCGTGACGCGTGTAGCGGATCATCGGAACCACGGCATAGGCGCAGATCGCGAGAAATGCGCTGAATTCGCCGATCTGGAAAAACATCAGCGTCGGGATCAGGAAAACGAACAGGGGAATCGTCTGGAGCATGTCGCAGACGGGGCGAATGATCATCCATGCGATTCCGGAAACCGCCGACAGGAGACCAATCGCGCCTCCCACGACGACGCAGGCGACAACGGCGGCGCCTGAAAGGTAGAGCGACAGCAACGCGCGATCCCATAGGCCCGAGATCAGCACGAGCCCAAGCAGGAAGGCCGAGAGGACGGCAAGCCGTGTCCCTTGGGCAACCCATGCAAGTGCCGTGGTCCCGATGATCACGAACGGCCAAGGCAGTTCCGCGACTCCTGTTTCGACAACCCCGAGGGCAATCACAAGGCCCGCACCGGCAATGTGCCGTCCGGTCGCGGCAAGGCCGAGCCCGGCAAGAATCGCGATTGCGAACAGCCAGAGGCTCATCGCTGGCGTCCACTGGAACCCCCAGGTGAAAGGAAGCACGGCCTGGTCAAGGCCGATGCGCAGCGGAAGCAGCCCATAGAACATTGCCGAATTCTTGATGCCGTCAAGCGTGGCTCCGTGCGTCGCGGTGAACGCGCCCAAGCTGTCGTCCACGGCGACCGCGGCCGCCGAAAACACACCTTCGGGAGCCGCGTCGGCCCCTGTCAGAGCCAGCAAGACAGCCCCGACGGCACCTGCAAGGAGCAGGCCCCACGTGACACGCCGGTCGTGGCGCTTTCGTTCCAGTGCCAGCGACCCGGACAGGCGATCTATCACGATCGCGAATATCACGATCACCAATCCGGCCAGAAATGCCTGGCCGAACTGTGCCTTGCGCATGGTCAGAAGCACTTCCCATCCGATGTCGTTGAATCCACCGATGACAGCGGCGATGATCACCATCGACAGGGATGCCATCAGGCATTGGTTCACGCCCACCATGATCTGCTGGCTCGCCGCCGGAATCTCGACCAGGAACAATTGCTGCCACCGGCTCGCGCCAGACATGATCGATGCTTCCTTGACTTCGGGATCAACCCGTTCGAGTCCCAGGATGACGTTTCGTGCCATGGGCGGCGCGGCGTAGATTGCGGAAGCAACGAGGCCGACCACCGGGCCGAACCCGAACAGAAGCAGGAGTGGCGTCAGATAGGCGAAGGTCGGGATAGTCTGCATGGCGTCGAGTGCCGCCAGAAGGGCAGCCCGAATGCGCGGCAATTCGTTCGCGAGTATGCCCAGGCTGCCGCCCGCCAAAACTGCCAGGGGCACCGAAACCGAGACGAGGCTCAGCGTATTCATGCTTTCGCTCCAATAGCCCGAAAGCAGGACGAACCCGAATCCCAGGAACGTGAGAAACGCCATGCGAAACCCGCCGATGTACCACCCCGACGCGGTGAACGCGCCGATGATCAGCGGCCAAGGCGAGCCGACAAGCACCGCATTGGCCCAACTCATCGGATAGGAAAGCAGCCAGGACCATGCCCGCATCACTGGCTTGATCGCATTCAGGAAGGCGTCCAGTCCGGCCCCGACCAGTTCGGTCGCCGGTAGCGTCCAAGCCTCTGGAAAACGCACTATCCAGGGTGCGTAATCTTGCAGCAACAGGCAGACGGCTCCGGTGACCAACGTGAAGAGCGCTGCAAGCAGGCCCCTTGACAGTCCGGGCGGACTCGCTGCGGGCATACCCTGGCTCGCGCTCATGCGCGGTCGGCTTTCAGGGCGCTTGCGATGTCTTGAGGATCGACCGTGCCGAGCAGGTTGCCGCCGTCGTCATAGACCGCGACCGGCTCGTAGTGAGCCATGCAGGTCGCCAGTGCGTCTTCAAGGGTCATGTCGGGGCGCAATCCGGGAGTGCCGTTCGCTGCGCGATCGTCATCCAACCGCATGATTGATCCGACCTTGGCGTGCCGGCCGCGCACGACATCGCGCGCAAACTCGCGCACGTAGTTGTCGACCGGGTGCAGCACGATATCCGCCGGCGTCCAGATCTGCACGATCTCGCCGTCGCGCATGATTGCGATCCGGTCGGCGAGCTTCAAAGCCTCGGCGATATCGTGGGTGATGAACACGATCGTGGTGTTCAGCCTGGCCCGAATGTCGAGGAACTCGTCTTGCAGCTGGCGGCGGATCAGCGGGTCGAGCGCCGAAAAGGGTTCGTCCAGAAACCAGACGCTGCAGTCTCCCGCGAGCGAGCGTGCGATCCCGACACGCTGACGCTGGCCCCCCGACAGTTCACGGGGATACGCCCCTTCCCGGCCTTTCAGGCCCACCATCTCGATGATGTCTTGCACCTTGTCGTGTCGCTCGCGGCGGCCCATGCCGCCGACCTTCAGCGGGAAGGCGACATTGTCGATCACCGACATGTGCGGGAACAGGCCGAAATGCTGAAACACCATCCCGATCCTGGACCGTCGAAGCTCGGTCATTCTGGCCTTGGAGGCTGCGAGGACATCCTCGCCCTCGATCGAGACGTGGCCAGCCGTCGGCTCGACAAGACGCGAAATTCCCCGGAGCAGCGTGGATTTACCCGACCCTGAGAGCCCCATGATCACGAAGAGTTCGCCTTCGGCCACCTCGAAGCAGGCGTCGCGAACGGCCGGAATGCACCCGCCTTCCTCCAAGCGCGCGGCAATGTCCCGCGCGCTGCCTCCTTCGCCCTGCGCCCGCCGGAAGGCGGACGCAGAATCTGACCCAAAGACCTGCCAGAGACCGGCGACGGAAATGGCAGGCTGTTCCGCCATGGAGATCAGCGCGTCGCTGCGTCCACGACCGGTTTCCACTTGGCCTCGTTGCCTGCCATCCAGTCGGCGACCACTTCTTCGACGCTGCCGCCATCCACGTCGACGGCTCCCATCATGGGTTGCTGGTCTTCGACCGACAGCGTGTAGTTGCTGAGAATCTCGAAGGCGGCTGGCCACATGTTTTCGATCCCGACCCAGCCTGCCTTGAAGATGCGGCTTGGCGCGAAGTCACAGTCATTGACTGCGTTCGGGTTCGGGCCCCAGGCCGGATCGTTGAAGCAATCCTCATTGCCCACGGGGAGGTCCACGAACTTCACGTCATAGGCGGACATTGCCCAATGCGGCTGCCAGAAGGTGATCAGCAGGGGTGATTCCCGCTCGGTCGAAGCGCGAAGTTCCGCGATGAGCGCACCTTCGGAGCCGGCGGGCACCGCCTTGAAGGGCAGGTCCAGCCCGGTCATGCGATCGGCACCGGGAGTGCCCCAGTCGGCAGGATAATCCACGAGGCGACCGGAGGGCAGCGTTTCGGCGGTGGCAAATGTCGCGGCGCAGTCCTTCAGAGCCTCCCAGGCCGGGAGTCCCTGGCACAGCTCTGCCACGTGGGCCGGATAGGCAATCCCTTCTTTCGCATCGAGCCCGAGATCACCAAGTTCGACGACGCCTCCGCCCTCGACCTTCTTGGCGTAGTCGTCAGAGACGTTCGAAGACCAGATTTCCACGGCCGCATGCAACTCTCCGTCCGACATCGCCTGGTACATGTTCATGTAGCCCGCAGTGACATATTCGACCTGATAGCCCGCTGCCTTGAGCATCTCTCCCGCAACGTGCGTCGAGATGTGCTGGCCCGTCCATTCGTTGATGGCAAGCTTGATCGGCTCGTCCACCGCACCGAGCTCGGCCGCGTGGACACCCGTTGCGGCAAGCACGGTCGCAACTGTTGTAATTGTCTTGATCATTTTGCTCTCCTTAGCTTCAGTTCCCTAAGCTCTCGTCACTGTGGCGATTGTCCTGACCACGGAATTCGTGGTTTAACCGGATTGGCCGCCAATTTCACATGACTGGTCAAATGCCCCTCGAGAGGACCGACGACATTCACATTCTGATCGTGGTCACGCCGCATTTCAACATTGCGGCCACGATGTCATTCTTGGATCCATTTCGCGCAGCAAACTATATCGAAGGCAAGTCATTTTTCCATTGGATGATCGTTTCGGAAAGGGGCGGACCTTGCCTGGCAAGCAACGGCGTGACAATCGAGACAGGCGCGCTCTCCGAATTCCGGGGCAAGGCCCCCGAACTGGTGATGCTCTCTGCCAGCTGGACGCCCGAGTCATTTTCCAGTGCTGTCCTGCATGCGAATCTGTGGCGCTTCGCACGCTCCGGAAGCAGCGTTGGTGCGCTGGACACTGGTTCCTTCATCTTGGCGGAAGCCGGGCTGCTCGATGGACGTCGCGCCACCATGCATTACGAACATCTCGGCGCATTTGGCGAGAAGTTCCCCGGCATCGAGGTTTGCGATGACCTGTTTGTTTTCGATCAGGGCCGATTCACCTGTTCCGGCGGCACGGCGGCGACGGAGTGCGCGCTTCTCCTGTTGAGCGAATTGCGAGGCGAGGGTCTTGCAAATGCGGCCGCCAAGTACCTGTTCGTGCAATCCGTGCGGCCGGCCGGGACGCGGCAGGTTGCCGAGTCCTCCGAACCCTTTGGCCGCCGCATACCCGAAAAGCTGTTCCGCGCCATTGACCTGATGGAGAAGAACCTTGAAGAGCCGCTCAGGATCTCCGAAGTCTGTCGCCGTGTCCAAGTCTCTCACAGGCAGCTAGACCGCTTGTTCCGGCGGTACGTGAAGACACCTCCCTCAGCCTACTATCGTGACATTCGCCTGGACCGCGCGCGTGGCCTCGTGACCCAGACGGAATTGCCGATGTCGCAGGTCGCGCTTGCATCCGGGTTTTCGAGCCAGGTTCATTTCAGCAGGACCTACAAGACGCGCTTCGGCATTTCTCCCCGGACCGACCGCGTGGAAGGTCGGGTCCCGTTTGAATTTCGGTCGTGGCCAATGCACAGGACGCCGCACGGCCAGTCAGGTTAAATTGGCGGCCAATTTGGTGAATTGCTGGAGTTCGTTTCGCCTGCAAGATCGAACAAGGCCCGCTTGATACGAGGGAACACTCGATGACAGATCTGCCAAGCAGGGAACAATTCGCGACAATTGGCGCGGGGTACTCACCTGACGTGAGCTGCTCAATGTCGCTGAAGGCGGACGCCTACACGGACCCGGCCTGGTACAAAGTGGATCGGTCCGAGATCATTGCGCGCAACTGGCAATGGGTATGCCATGTCGAGAAGCTGCGCGCGCCCGGTTCCTACCTTGCAACCGAAATCGCCGGAAGGCCGATCGCCCTCGTTCGAGATCGTGAGGGTGTCCTTCGCGCCTTCTACAATGTCTGCAAGCACCGCGCGCACCATCTTCTCAGCGGAGAAGGGACGGCGTCGCGGATCATGTGCCCCTATCATGCCTGGGTCTATCGGCTGGACGGCCAACTGGTCCGTGCACCGGAAACCGAGAACCTCTCTGGCTTCGACGCGAATTCGATCTGCCTCGACGAGGTGCAGGTGACCGAATTCGCGGGTTTCATCTTCGTGAACCTGGATCCGGCCGCGGTGCCCCTGTCCCAAGCGTCAGAAAGCCTCGAGACCGAGATCCGCCACTGGGCGCCGGACATCGAAGAACTCACGTTCGGGCATCGCCTGTCCTACGACATCAGGTCGAACTGGAAGAACGTCGTCGACAATTTCCTGGAGTGCTATCACTGCCCGATCGCCCACAAGGACTTCTGCAACCTGGTGGATATGGACACCTACGAGGTGACAACCCACGGAATCTATTCGAGCCATATGGCAGAGGCTGGGCAAGGCGCCAACACCGCATATGACGTCTCGAATGCAACGGTACGCACCCATGCGGTGTGGTGGCTTTGGCCCACGACCTGCTTCATGCGCTATCCGGGTCGGTCGTCCATGATCGTTCTGAACATCATCCCCGTCAGCGCCGACCGAACGCTGGAAACTTACGACTTTTTCCTCGAGACGCCCGAACCGGATGAAATGGAGAAGGATGCCATCCGCTATCTCGACGAGGTGCTGCAGCGCGAAGACATCGACATCGTCGAAAGCGTGCAGAAGGGGATGGCAACGCCTGCGTTCGCTCAAGGGCGGATCGTAAGCAATCCGACGGGCTCGGGAAAGTCGGAGCACGCTGTGCACCACTTTCACGGACTCGTGCTGGACTCCTACGCCAGGGCAGCCCGGTGACGCGGGCTGGCATCGTCTTGTTCGAGGCCGGACCACCGATGCAGGATGTCGTGAGACGCGGGCGGCCATCGGTCGCCCCTGCATGCACCAGGAATGCGGCTCGCTTCGCGATCCCGGTTCGGACAGGGTGGAGAGACCAAATGCGGCATGCTGCGACCGCCGCGAAATTCGGAAGGCCGCGACAGGAGGTCGGCGCACATGAAGCTTGAAGGAAAGACGGCGTTCGTCACGGGCGGCCGCGGCGGCATTGGACGCGCGATCGTTGCGCGTTTTCTGAACGAAGGCGCGACGGTCTATTCGGCGGACCTTGGCGAGGGCGGTTCGCTCGACCTGCACGATGATGATGGAAGCCGTTTCGTTCGGCTGGACGTCACGCGCGAGGACGAGTGCATTGCCGCGTTGGACCGCGTGCGCGACGAGGCGGGCCGGCTCGATGTTCTTGTCAACGCAGCCGGAATCGAGATCGAGAAGACCATCGAGGAGACCACGCTCGAGGAATGGAACCGGTCCTTCGCGGTCAATGTCACCGGCATGTTCCTGACCTCGAAGCATGCCTTGCCATTGCTCCGCTCGGCTGCAGAGCGGGGCACCAGTGCCAGCATCATCAATTTCGGCTCGTACGACGGATTCATCGCCGATCCGGGCTTGGCGGCCTACTGTGCCACGAAGGGCGCAGTTCATGCGCTGACCCGCGCAATGGCCTGCGACCACGGCCCGGAAGGCGTTCGTGTCAACGCGGTTTGCCCGGGCTATGTTGACACCCCCATGCTGCAGAGCTTTTTCGAAGGCGAAGGCTCGGGCGGTGGCGGCAGGACCATAACGCAATTGCAAAAGGCAGTTCGCGACGTGCATCCCATGCGGACGTACGGCACGCCGGAGGACATCGCGAATCTCGTAAATTGGCTGGCATCCGACGAAGCGCGCTATGCCAGCGGGCAACTGTGGATTCTCGATGGCGGACTGAGCGCGCAGATCCAGCAGATGAATCCTTGATGGCCCTGGAAGTGACCTCGGACGCAGGGGTGGATGCGACGCCGCGAGTCAGCCGCGAGACGGCGAACCTCAACATGGATTCGAAGAATTTCGGGGTCCGTCCGCTTCTCAAGAAGTTCAGCGAACGGAAGTTCGATCCGAAGCAAGAATTCCTCACCCGGGCCAGGGAGTCATGAGTCCCAACGTATCCGCAACGATCGAGCGTGAGATTTGGCACTTGGACCACGTGCGTTGCACGAGGTTCGGGTTCGAATGCCAAGATCCCGGTCACCTCTTCAACGTCGGCTATTTCGTAGGAAGGGACCAGGCAAGGCCTTCCCTTTTCGTCGAATCCTTGCCTGGAAGCACGGGTGGTGCCGACACCCCGGTCAGATGCATGCTTGGGAGGAGCTGATGCGACTTGTCGACAAGAAGGCAATCGTTACGGGAGGCGCCCGGGGAATCGGACGCGGAATCGTCGAGGCATTCCTGAGTGAAGGGGCAAGCGTTCTGACCTGCGGGCGCGGCCCTGCGCCCGATGACCTGCCCAAGGATTGCGTCTGGATGACGGCAGATGTCTCCAGCGCCGAGGACATGGAACGCCTGGCCGCGGCGGCGGGAACGCTTGACATCCTCGTCAACAACGCCGGCGTACAGGTCGAGCGAACGGTCATGGACAGCACGGATGCGGACTGGGACCTTGTCATCGGAGTGAACTGCAAGGGCGTGTTCAACGCTTGCCGCGCAGCCCTTCCCCGCATGCGGACAGGAGGATCCATCATCAACATCGGCTCGGTTTCAGGTCAGGCTGCCGACCCTGGAATGGCGCTCTACAACGCGTCCAAGGCCTTTGTGCATGGCCTCACCCGTTCAATCGCCGTGGATCACGGACCTGAGGTGCGCTGCAACGCGATTTGCCCCGGATGGATCGAAACCGGAATGCTCGATGCCGGGTTTGAACTCGCCTCAAATCCAGAGGCTGCCAGGCAGGACGCGCTCTTGCGCCACGCGACACGGCGTTTCGGGCGCCCCGAAGACATCGCTGCAATCGCGGTCTGGCTGGCGTCTGACGAGGCGGGTTTCGCAACCGGCCAGCTATTCACGGTGGACGGCGGCATGACCGCCGCATCGCCGATCAACCCGGGAATTTTCTGATGGCGGAAATCACGCGAACCTGTGTCATTGGCGCTGGCCTTATCGGCGCAAGCTGGGCGGCTCTCTTTCTTGCCTCCGGACGGTCGGTAAGGGTATTCGATCCTGCCGCCGGAACCGAAACAGCCGTTCGGGATCATGTTCGGAATGCCTGGCCCGCCATGACCGAGATCGGGCTGACGAAACGGGGCGATCCGGATCGGATCACCTTCCACGCATCGCCTGAAGCAGCGGTTGAAGGGGCCGACTTCATTCAGGAGAGCGTTCCCGAACGGATGGCAATGAAACACGACACGTTTGCACGCATCGAGCCGCACCTTTCGCCACACGCGATCGTCGCAAGCTCGGCCTCGGGACTGACGCTTGGCCAAATGCAGAAGGGGTGGCGCTCTCCTGGCCGGTTCATTCTGGGTCATCCCTTCAATCCGCCTCACCTGATTCCCTTGGTGGAGCTGATGGCGAACGAAAGTACGCAGCCCGGCGTGATTGAAGTTGCAGAGGCGTTCTATGCGGACATTGGCAAGACCACGATTCGCGTGCAAAAGGAAGTTCCGGGCCATGTCGCCAACCGGCTGCAGGCCGCCATCTGGCGCGAAGCGATTCACTTGGTCGAGAGTGGCGTTGCAAGCGTGGGCGACGTGGACAAGGCGATAGCGTCCGGCCCGGGGCTCAGATGGGCAACCATGGGGCCAACGACGCTGTTTGGTCTTGGCGCAGGCCAGGGCGGGCTGGCGGCTTTTTGCGATCACTTCGCGGACACCTTCAACGGATGGTGGGACGATCTGGGTTCGCCGCAGCTGAACGACGCAAACGCAAAGCTGCTGGAAGAGGGGCTGGCGGAAGCCAATGAAGGACGTACCGTGGCCGAGCTGTCGCAAAGGCGCGATGCAATGCTCGTGGCGATCCAAAGTGCTCTTGCCGAGCTTGAGCCGGAATAGCACGACGCATGGACCCCCGCGGCCTCCCCACCGAAGGATGATCGACTGGACATTCGAATCCGCGTTCCTCTGTCGAGACCTTTGCTGAAACCCGATGGCTGACCATGGAACGCGGCAGCCGGAAAAACCGCCTTAGGAGGCATCAATGGACGACTGGAAAGACAAGCTTGAGCTGCGCGAATTGATCGAAAACTGGGTCATATTGCGGGACGCCGGCTTGTGGGACAAGTTCCGTACGGTCTGGCACGACGACGGCCGCATGATGGCGACCTGGACCCAAGGGACGGCTGACGAGTTCATCGAAATGAACAAGCAAGGCTGGGCGCGCGGCGTGTCGATCCTGCATTTTCTGGGCGGCTTCAGTTGCGAGACCGCAGGCGACCGCGCAGTCACGCAAACCAAGATGACGATCTCCCAACGCGGTGAGGTTCACGGCGTTCTGGTGGATGTCGTCTGCACGGGGCGCTTTTTCGACTTCCTGGAGAAACGTGAAGGCAATTGGGGAATGTGCCTGCGTCAGCCGATCTATGAGAAGGACCGGATGGACCCGATTTCGCCGCGCGCGACGCTTGAACTTGATCAAGCGGTTCTGGACGCGTTTCCCCTAGGATATCAGCATCTTGCCTATCTTCAGTCGCAGGTCGGCTATCCGGTCAAGAGAGACATGCCGGGCCTGAAGGGCCCCGAGGTCGAAGCGCTTTATGCCACCGGGGCCGACTGGCTGGCCGGGAAGTCAATCACTTGGGCCGGACATGCCTGGGGCTGAAGCCGGAACCTGCAATGAGGGTGGCTGCCTGGCACTTCCGCGAAGCTTGCTTGTACTGTGCGCCAGGATCACGTCCTGAAGGGATTCCTCGAATCGCCGATCGGAGACGGTTCCGGCAGGTGCGAGCCGCCTTCGCCCGAACCTTTTGGCCCTTCTGCAGCCGTCTTGCTTGACGGGCTTTCCGGCCCTGCCTTCGGACTTGCAAGCTCGTCAAAGAGCGCCACGGCGATGGACTTGCACCGGTCGCGAACGGCGGTCCACTCCTGCAGATCCTCGGACAGGCCGCGGAATATCCGCGTTCCCTCCTCGCCCAGGTCTCCGGGAAGAGGATTGGCCAACTGGGCCAGCAGTTGCTGCGTTGCAGATTGGCCGTTGTCCTGGGGATATAGCGCGTCGAAGGACGACATCGCTCTCGCGACGCCATCGTGTCCGAGGCTTGCCGCCATCGCCGCAAAGTCAAGATAGTCTCGCAAGGCATTCCGTTTCAGGATCAGGACGGCCTTGATGCGCAGCGTCTCCGCCATGGTTGGAACGACGACCTTCTCGCCCTCGCACGACATTTCGACCGTCTCCAGCGGCTGGCTGCGGATGAGCTGCCTAATTCCTGTCTCGATTCCGTCAAGTGAACCAAGGATCAAAACAGGCGGCCGGACACGGGCGGTCTTCCAGCCGGCCACGGACTCCAGGTCCGCGAGCACGTCATCGAACCGTTCACGGAGATCTGTCAGCACATGATCCGCGTCGCGGGAGAAGCGGTGTCCGGAATGAATGCCGGCGGCCGTTCCGCCAACCAGCACAGCGTCCGGGAAATGTCGCTGCAAGCGTGCGGCGGCGGAAATTACCTTTTCCCAGTCAGGGTGCTGCACGACGACGCGCCTTTGCATAGGCAAGCCAGAAATGATGACGCTGCGCGCTTGGGTCGCCGACATGCATGCCGCAGACGCGTTCCACGACATCCAGCAAGGATGGCTGTTCGACGCACCACTGGCGAAGCATCGTCCAGTCCGCCCATAGCCCGCGCGCGATGATGTCGTCGATCGCCGTTGGCGACCGTGCGGCGGCTTTCGTGTCGACAAGATGGCGATGCCGCATGTCTCGATCCAATTCAACGTGGAATGACGGTGCCTGCCGTCGCTCCAAGAATAGCGTTAACAGGTCGAAAACTCAAGGAGGAGACCCGCCGGGCGGCAGCATCACGTCTTGCTGGGATCCGGATGATCTCGTGCGTGATTTCGTCCCCGAAGCGGAAAGCAATGGGCACCGAAAGAGGCTGGCTATCACTGGAGTCCTGCAGGCGAGCCAACGCCTCGTCGAAAGCTGCCGCGCTGCGCGAATGCCGACCCTGATCCCGAATTCCGGCTCTTCGCAGCGATCGACGGTCTGTCAACTGTCAAGGATGTCCACGATCGCGCCCCGCTTGCCGATGACCTTGAGCGCGAGAGCATGCCCGGCCTCCATTGCCTTGATCGACGAGCAGCCAGTGGCCGTTGCCGCGAGATAGCCTGCGTTGAAACTGTCGCCCGCAGCCGTTGTATCCACGACATTCTCTGCGATTGGTACGTTCAAGGCATGCCCCTCCGGTCCCAGATCCAATGGTCCCGCATCGCCGCGCTTAAGAGCCCCGCGCGAGATACCCCATGATCGAAGCCGGGAAATGACCTCAGTGCTGTCAGCATCGCCGAAGAGCGCCATCTCGTCATCGACGGAAGGAAGAGCAATGTCGGTGCGCCGCCAGAACCTCTTCGTTTCGGCGCGTGCAAGTTCGAGGTCATCCCAGAGATGCGGGCGGAAATTGCTGTCGAATGCCAGAAGTCCGCCGTTCGCCCGGAATCCCTCAAGCGCACTCTGCAGGCGATCCCGCGCCGCGCTTGACAGAATCGCGAGCGAAATCCCCGAAAGCAGCACAAGGTGGTGGCCGGCAAGAACATCCGCCGGGTCGCGGCCGTCCGCGTCAAACAGCGTCCGTGCCGCGGAGGACGAACGCCAGTATGCAAAGCTGCGCTCGCCGGCGGCATCGGTCTCGATCGCGTAGAGGCCCGGCATTCGTTTCGGATGCCGGGCGACTGCCGTGGTGCCGATGTCCCTTGCCTTCATGTCGCGGACGATGCGGTCAGAGAACCTGTCCCTGCCAAGAACCGTCACGTACTCGACGTCCAGTTCTGGCGCGGTGCGCTTGAGATAGGCTGCGGTGTTGTAAGTGTCGCCCGCCACGTTCAGTTCAGCGGCATTGCCGTTTCCTGCGATGAGTTCGATCATCACTTCGCCAACGCATGCTATCCGGAAATGTCGGTTCACCGGCTTCAAGGCTCTGCAAATGTCTGACGCACCTGGTTCCATGCATAATCAAGATGGTCCCGGAGCGCGAGTTCGGCTGCGTCCGGATCTCGGAAGAGGATCGATTCGAAGATCCTGCTATGCGCCCTGTAGTTCACGTGATTGTGCTCCGGATCCCGCGGCATTCTCGTCCAGTGACTCGACAGCCAGTCCGTATAGGCTTGGTGAATCGGCGGCAGCACCGGATTGTCGGGAACCTCGTAGAGAACACGGTGGAAGGCAATGTCGGTATCGAAGAAGCGTTGGGAATCACTGATTGCCGCTTCGTTGTCAGCCAAGGCCTGCTTCATTCGCGCAACATGATTCTTGTCGGCATGCAGTGCTGCGTCGCGGACAAGCGCCGCTTCCATCATGATGCGGAGCTCGAAGAGGTTTCGCACGCCGCCCGGCACGGTCAGGAGACGGTTGACGACGGATCCGACCGCCTCGATGGCGGCATCGTAACCCGGCGTTCGCACGACAGGCCGAAACCGCGGCCGGGCTTCGACAAGCCCCTTGGCGGAAAGCGCCTGCACGGCCTCGCGAACGACGGTGCGGCTGACGCCGAAGGACTGCATGATTTCGCGTTCGGGCGGCAACGGCTCTCCGACAGCGAGCGTGCCATCAATGATCTGGCGCTCGTAGATCGAGACCAAGTTGTCCGCTGCGCGGGTCCGCGCGTTTCGAATCCTCGCTTCCGTCATCCGCCGAATGCCTGTTTAGTATGACAAAACGTGGTGAAAATGGCTTGTTTTGCTGGCATATTGAAAGAAGTGCTGGACATGTTTGTGCATTTTTGTCATACCAAACCGGAACGAGCCTTGCAATGATCAAGGCATATGCCGCTTGGGGACGCGCATGCCGGTCATTTCAGACGTATCCGTCAGGCGATTTGCCGTTCCGCTCGCGGAAGTGCTGGCCGATGCCAAGCATGGCGACCACACGGAATTCGAGCTCGTTACGGTCACTGTTCGGACAAGCGATGGGCATGAAGGAACCGGATACACCTATACGGGCGGGAGGGGCGGCACTGCCATCGTGGCAATGATCGAGCGCGACCTGGCGCCCTTCTTGGCAGGTCAGGATGCCGCCGAAGTCGAGACGCTCCACGATGCCATGCAAGAGCATGTTCACTACGTGGGCCGGGGAGGCGTCGCGTCTTTCGCCATATCCGCCATTGACATCGCGCTTTGGGACGTCCGCTGCAAGGCAGTCGGAAAGCCCCTCTGGCAGGTGGCAGGCGGGGCAGGAGACCGTTGCAAGGCCTATCGCGGAGGCATCGACCTGAATTTCTCGCTCGATAAGCTCGTCCGGCAGACCGAGGGCTTCGTCGATGCGGGTTTCAATGCGGTGAAGATCAAGGTGGGACAGCCGGAACTGGCGACCGACGTCGATCGTGTCCACGCCGTCCGGGAGGTGCTTGGGCCGGACCGCGCATTCATGGTGGACGCAAATTACGCGTTCTCCGTGCCTGAGGCGATCAAGGCCGCGTATGCGTTCGCCGAGCATGACATTCTCTGGTTCGAGGAGCCGGTCATTCCCGACGACTACGCGGGATATGCACGGATTGCAGAGGCAACGGGCGTGCCATTGGCAATGGGCGAAAACCTGCACACGGTTCACGAGTTCGAGCATGCGTTCCGCGATGCCGGGCTGAGCTACATCCAGCCGGACGCCTCGAATTGCGGCGGCATTACCGGCTGGCTCCAGGTCGCGGAACTGAGCGAACGGCATGGCATTCCGATCTGCAGCCACGGAATGCAGGAACTTCACGTCAGTCTTGTGTCGGCGCGTCCCAACGCGGGCTGGCTTGAAGTGCACAGCTTTCCGACTGACGAATACACGCACCGCCCGCTTGTCGTGGAGGATCACCTCGCCGTCGCGCCGAACGAACCCGGCATCGGCGTTTCCTTCGACTGGGAGAAGCTTGAGGCCGCGCATGACACTGCGCGCGGGAACTCAAGAGCGGGCAGGGCGGCATGAACAGGGAAGTCACGGCAGCATTCTACCGGGGGAACAGGTCCTTCGCCGTCGAGACGAGGCGCGCAAGCGATCCTGGGCCGGGCGAAGTTGCGGTTCGCATTGCCTATTGCGGGATATGCGGGACCGACATGCATGTCTTTCACGGCAACATGGATGCAAGGGTCGGCCTGAATCGCGTGATCGGGCACGAGATGTCCGGGACCGTCGCGGCCGTCGGGGAGGGCGTGTCGGGCGTCTCCGTAGGGCAGAAGGTCGTGGTCCGGCCTCTGGACCATTGCGATGAGTGCCCGGCATGCGCGGCGGGTCACAGGCACATCTGCCACAATCTAAGGTTCCTCGGGCTCGATACGGACGGCGCCATGCAGGAGATCTGGAACGTGCCGGCACATACGCTCCATGCCTTGCCGGACGACCTGCGCATGGATCACGCGGCGCTTATCGAGCCTGTCGCCGTGGCCTGCCACGACGTGCGGCGCTCGGCGCTGAGACCGGGCGAGGACGCGCTCGTCATCGGAGGAGGCCCGATCGGGATTCTCTGTGCGATGGTTGCGCGCGATCGTGGCGGCAGGGTCGTGCTCTCCGAGGTGAACCCTAACCGCATCGAAATTGCCCGAAATCTCGGATTCGACGTGGTCAATCCGGCAGAGGACGACCTGCCGGCGCTGGTCAGCGAGCGCACCGGCAAGAAGGGTGCAGATGTCGTCTTCGAGGTTTCGGGCACGCAGGCCGGGGTCGATGCGATGACGGCTTGCGCAGCCACGCGGGCCCGGATCGTCATGGTCGCAATCCATCCACAGAAGCCGCAGATCGACCTCTTCCAGTTCTTCTGGCGTGAAGTTGAGCTTCTCGGCGCGCGCGTTTACGAGCCGGAAGACTACGATCAGGCCATCGCGATCATCGCCGGCGGCGGAGTTGATGCGGACACGATCATCACGGATGTAAGTCCATTGTCCGGCATCCAGGCAGCGTTCGAGGCCTTGGACAGCAGTCCGACGGCGCTGAAGAGCCTCATCAAGGTTGGGGATGGCGCATGAACGTTCTTTCCGCATTTGACCTGACGGGGAAGACCGCGCTGGTTACCGGCGCAAGGCGGGGAATCGGACGCGGCATGGCCGAGGCGCTTGCCTCCGCCGGCGCCGACATCGTTGGCGTCAGCGCCAACTTGGAGGGTGAGGGGTCGGAAGTCGGCGCGGCAGTTGCCGGCATGGGACGCAGCTTTGCGGCCTACCAGGCCGACTTTGCGGACCGGGCTGCCCTGAATGCGCTTGTCTCGGATCTGGCTCGGGACGGGGTGGAGCCTGACATCCTTGTCAACAACGCCGGAACCATCAGGCGCAAGCCCGCAGCGGACCATTCCGACGAGTGGTGGGACGAGGTGATAGAGGTCAATCTCTCCGCCCAGTTTGTCCTGAGCCGGGAAATCGGTCGCGGCATGATCGAACGCGGCCGTGGCAAGATCATTTTCACGGCCTCGGTGCTTTCGTTTCAGGGTGGGGTCACGGTGCCGGGATATTCCGCGTCAAAGGGCGGCGTCGGGCAGTTGACCAAGGCCTTGGCGAACGAATGGGCGGGTCACGGAATCAACGTCAACGCCATTGCACCGGGCTATGTCGCAACGGACAACACCGAGGCGCTCAGGAATGATCCCGCCAGGCGGAAGGCCATCCTGGAGCGCATTCCGCAGGGGCGGTGGGGAAGTCCTGAAGACTTTGCCGGACCGGTGGTCTTTCTCGCGTCATCGGCGTCCGACTATGTCAACGGGGAAATCCTCGTGGTCGATGGTGGCTGGATGGGACGATAGGACAGCGAAATTGAATGTGTTTGTGACCAGTTTCTTGCCGTTATGGGCATCAAATCCGGGTTCGGGCGCGCGCATGGCCAAAGGGAGGCCAGTGAACGTCCGGGCAGAACTCTCAAGGGAGGAATCCTAGAATGAAATTCACCAGAGGAATGATCCTCGCGGCGTCGGTTGCGGCGCTCGCAATCGGGGCCACAGCCGCATCGGCTCAGACGAAGCTGCGGATCCAGACGCACTTCAGCCAGGAGACCCTCTCGGGTCAGATGGCTGGAAAGTACATCGATGACATCACCGCCATGTCGAATGGCGAGATCGAGATCGAGATGTTCTATGCCTCGTCCGTCGTTAAGTCGGCCGAGACCTTCGATGCGGCCGCAACCGGCATTCTCGACTGCGACATGACAGGCGGTTCGTACCAGACCGGCAAGAACCCGGCGTTCCAATTCGCCGGCGACCTCATGGGCGGCTACGCCAATCCCTACCAGCAGATGGCTTGGCTTCTGCATGCAGACGGGCGCGCCACGCTCAACGAGCTGTACAACCAGCACAACATGGAGTTCGTGGGTTGGTGGATCCCGGGTCCAGAATCGCTCTCGTCAACCCGCCCGATTCGCGGCGTCGACGACTTCAAGGATTGGAAGTTCCGTTCGCCCCCGGGCTTGGCAACAAAGGTGTTCTCCAATCTCGGGGCATCGCCGATCGTTATGGACTTCAACGAGATCTTCACGGCGCTTGAAACGGGCATCATCGATGGCGCCGACGCGGCGAACCTGACCAACAACATCGGTCTGGGTCTCTATGACATCGCCAAGCACACCAACTTCCCGGGCTTCCACTCCATGCCGGCCGACCACCTGACCTGCCGCAAGGACGTCTGGGACGCGATGCCGGAGCATCACAAGCGGATCATGATCGTCGCGATGGATGCCCTGGCGATGCACAACGCGTCCATCAACGAGGTCAAGAATGCCCAGAACGCGGTCATACTGCGCGAAAAGGGCGTGAATCTCTACGAGTGGTCGCCGGAAGAGCTCGCGAAGTTCCGCGTTGCCGTGAAGGCAGGCTGGGAAGAGTTCGCCACGACTCCTGAAGCCAAGGCACTTCTGCAAAGCCATATCGACTTCCTAGTCGACATCGGCGCAATGCAGTAGGCGGTTGGCGCTTCGGAAAGATTGGCGGCAGGGCTCGACGGGCCCTGCCGCATTGCGCTTCTGGATCCCATGAAGATCACTCGCATCTCAAGCCACGTCCTGTCCTGCGACATGCCTGAAGTGCTCGGGTATTCGCAGCAGTACTATTCCCGGCGCACGGCACACCTCGTCGAAGTCGAGACCGACGAAGGCGTCAGCGGCTGGGGCGAGTGCTTCGGTCCGGGCGCGGTGGCACTGGCGAACAAGGGCATCGTCGAGGACGTGATACGGCCGATGGCCCTGGGCTCCGACCCGCTTGACCGCGACGCGATCTGGCACAGGGTCTACAACCTCCTTCGTGATCATGGGCAGAAGGGAATGCCGCTCCAGGCACTTTCGGGCGTGGACATCGCGCTATGGGACATCTGCGGCAAGGTGGCGGGACTGCCCCTTCACAAGCTGATCGGCGGCGCTCACAGAAAGAACGTGCCCGTCTACGGCTATGGCATGATGCTGCGGCCCGAGCCGGTGTCCGAACTTGCCGCGCGATTCCGGGACGAGGCTGCCGCGATAAGGGAGGCGGGATTCGTTGCGGCAAAGATGAAGGTTGGCCTTGGGCCAGAGAATGACATTCGTCTTGCAGAAGCCGTGCGGGAGGGGGTCGGTCCCGACTTCCGCTTCATGGTGGATGCGAACCACTGCTATACGACCAGCGATGCCTTCCACGTGGGCCACGCGCTGGAAGAACTGGGCGCCTACTGGCTCGAGGAACCCGTAGTGCCGGAAGACCTGGACGGCTACCGAGAGCTGCGCACCGGCCTCAAGATCAACATTGCCGGCGGCGAAACTGAATTCAACCGTTGGGGCTGGCGCGCAATCCTGGAGAACAGGGGCCTGGACATCGCGCAGCCCGAGGTTTGCGCGCTTGGCGGCGTCAGCGAGTATCTTCGGGTCCTCGCGCTTTGCCATGCGCATCACACCCCGGTCGTCAATCATGTCTGGGGATCGGCGATCGCGGTTGCGGCAAATCTCCATCTTCTGGCCGCGATGCCGACGATGCCGGGAGGCCTGAACCCTTGGGAGCCGATGCTGGAATTCGACACCACGGAGAACGTATTCCGTGACGGTCTCTTGACCGAACCGCTTGATGTCCAGGGCCAGGTCCGGAGGAACGGCGGAAGGGTTGCAATCCCGTCTGGGCCGGGTTTGGGTGTCATGCCCGATCAGGCATTCATCAAAAAATACAAGATCGCTTGAAGGGGAGGACGCCGTGAAAGACCAAACAGGAAGCCTGATGGAATGGTTGATACCGTTCTGCTTTGTTGTCTGCGCGAGCTGGGCGATATGGCACATACCTGCGTACATCATCACGATTGCGCCGCACGAGAACCCTTCGACGCTGGCCCAGGTCACGGCGATTCATGAGACGAAGGACGTGACGCCCGGGCTTCCCGGCCTGTTTGGCGGCTTGGCCGACATCGTCGACTGGGTGGCGCTTGCGCTCATCCCCGTCTTCCTCGTGATCGGCATGCTTGGTGTGAGGGTGGCGCACATGGAATTCCAGCACTGGAAGCCCATTGATCGCGTCGCGCTCTTCTTCGGACGCGTGACCATGATGCTGATCATCTCGATGACAAGTGTAATGCTTTACGAGGTGTTTCTCCGCTATGCACTCGAAGCGCCGACCCTGTGGGCCAACGAGTTGACGCTCTGGATCGGCGGTTTCGTGTTTCTCTGCTCCGGCTTCTACGGCATGCAGCAGCGCAGCCATATCCGTATTTTCCTGCTCTATGACGCCGTGTCCCGACCGATGCAGCGTGCGTTCGATGTGATCTGGACGGCACTCTTCGTGCTGTTTGCGTTCTTTCTGGTCTACGGCAGCTTCAAGCAGGTGTTCCTGATCAAGTTCTACAAGTGGGAAATGTTCGGCACGGCGTTCGATCCGCCAATTCCGGCGACAATCCAGCCGGCGGTCCTGGTCATCATCGTGCTGGTGGCCATCCAGGCCGTGCTGAACGTGATTTCGGACTGGAACCTTGAACCTGAGGTGCACACGGCGGCCGATGACATCGACGAAGACGAACTCGAAGCGATCAAGCGCGCGGTAGGAGACGACTGATGGATGTCGGAACAATTTCGCTGGTCCTGGTTCTGGGCCTCATCGTCCTTCTCGCCATAGGGATGCCGCTCGGTCTCGCGTCGGCCAGCCTGGCGGCGCTCGTGCTCGTCATGAAGTTCGAGCCGGCGCTGCTGACAAATCCGTTGAGTTTCGGCGAAGGGCTTCTGACGAAGAATCCCGGGACCGGGCCGTTATACATCCTGACCCAGAAGATCTTCGACCTGATGACGGAATACGTGTTGTTATCGGTGCCGCTGTTCATCTTCATGGCGGCCCTTCTGGAACGTTCAGGTATTGCCAAGGCGATGTATGATTCTCTCGACTACTGGCTCTCGCAGGTGCGCGGCGGCATCGCGGTCGTGACCTCGCTCATGGCGGTCATAATGGCGGCCATGTCAGGGATCATCGGCGGTGAAGTCGTTCTTCTTGGACTCATTGCACTCCCGCAAATGCTGCGGCTTGGATACAACCAGAATCTGGCGATCGGCACGATCTGCGCGAGCGGCAGCCTCGGCACCATGATTCCGCCGTCGATCGTGCTGATCATCTACGGGCTGATCACCGAAACCTCGATCAAGTCGCTGTTCACCGGGGCCTTCGTGCCCGGATTCATGCTGGCGAGCTTCATCATCATCTACATCCTGGTGCGCGTGAACCTGAATCCGACGCTGGCACCATTGCCGGAGCCGCGCGAGGATGACGTTCCGGGCTTCCAAAAGGCTGCCATGTTCGGCGCTTTCCTGTCGATCCTGCTTGCCGGATTTTCGACTCTCCTGCTCCTGCGAGTTCTGTACTTCACGGTGACTGGCCAAAACGTCCTGGAAGCGGGCGAAGACCCGATCGCCTGGGGCATGCCGCACCACATTCCGTATGTTGCAGCGGCGGTTGCAATCGGCATCGTCCTGGCGCTGTTCGTGTTTGGACGCGAACGCAGCGCCAAGGCATGGGAACACGGCAAGGGCCTGGTGCCTCCCTTCACGGTCATCGGGGTCGTGCTGGGCTCGATCTATGGCGGTGTGACCGGCATCACCGAGGCCGCTGGAATGGGTGCGCTCGCGGTATTCATCATTGCAGCGTTCCGGGGCGAGGCCTCGGTCGGACTGGTTTGGGACAGCCTGATGCGGACATTGCGCTCGACCGGCACGATCATCTGGGTCACCATCGGGGCTGCGGCGCTGGCCGGTTCATACACCCTGGCAGGCGGTCCCAGCTACATCGCGAACATCATCGTCGGGAGCGAGATGCCGACGATGCTCGTGCTGCTCAGCATGATGGTGATCCTGCTCTTCATGGGGGCATTCATGGACTGGGTCGGCATCGTACTGCTGATCATTCCGGTATTCCTTCCGATCGTGAAGAAGCTGCCGATCGAGGAGATCGGTTTCATAGGCCAGCTTGAACCGCATTATGTCTCGATCTGGTTCGGCGTGCTGTTCTGCATGAACATGCAGGTGAGTTTCCTGTCACCGCCCTTCGGCCCGGCTGCCTTCTACCTGAAGTCCGTTGCACCGCCGCACATTTCGCTGACAGACATCTTCCGGGGCTTCCTGCCGTTCATCTGCGTGCAACTTCTGGCCCTGTCAGTGCTGCTCGTTTGGCCGAGCATAGTTACGGTCCTCTTGTAGGCCGGGAGGATCGCATGCTCTCTAAGCGTGACGTCGAGACGTTCGAGCGGCAGGGGCACCTGGTCGTGGAGGGACTCGTGGACGACCAGGTTCTCGAGAATGTCCGCGGGGAATATGCCGTGCTCATGGACCGTCTCTTCGAGCAGTGGCACGCAGAGGACCTCGTGGATGCGCCGCGTCCCGGCATGGACTTCTGGGACAAGCTTGACGTGGCGTACCGAGGCGGATTCGACTGGTACCAGCCGTTCGACATCAGCCTGCCGCATGCAGGCATCACCGAGGAGACGCCGTTTCACTTCGGGCCAGCCGTCTTCGGCATGGTGACGGACAGCAACGTTCTTGACGCCGTCGAGGCGCTGATCGGCCCCGAGATCACCTCGAACCCGATCCAGCACGTGCGCATCAAGCCGCCGGAACGGGCCGTGGCGAAGGATGAAATCCGGGCTCATGTCGTTTCGACCGACTGGCACCAGGACCAGGGTGTCACGCTGCCGGAGGCCGACGAATCAACATTCGTTACGGTCTGGCTGGCCATTACGGACGCGACCGTCGAGAATGGCTTCCTGAAGGTGGAGGCGGACCGGTCCGACGAGATGATGCCTCATTGTCCCAAGGTCCAGACGGCGCTTGCAGATCCGTACATTCCCGAAAACTTCGTGCCGGTTCCGGTCAAGGCAGGGGGCGCGGTGATATTCCACCCGATGACGCCTCACGCTTCCCTGGCAAACGAATCGGATGGCTATCGCTGGTCATTCGATCTCCGTTACAGCGTCACGGGCCACCCGACAGGCCGCAGCCACTTTCCGGAGTTCGTCGCGCGGTCCCGGAGCAATCCTGCGAGCGAACTGAAGGATTGGCGGGCATGGAAGGACATGTGGGAGGAGACTCGCAGCCGTATGGCTAGTTCACCGCATATCGCGCAACACAGGTGGGACGGGTCCAGTCCCTATTGTGCCTGAGATGGCCGAAGTCCTGACAGGGGACCAGGAGGCGTTCTACGCCGAAAACGGTTATCTCGTGCTGGAAGGCAGGGTGCCTCCCGACATCATCGAGGCAATTCGCGACGAGATCCGGCGTTTCGAGGACGTTGCGCGCACGATGACCGAGTCAGACGAGAAGCTTGATCTCGAGGACAGCCATACGCCGGAGGAACCGCGCCTGAGACGGATCAAGCTTCCGCACACGCAGTCCGAGGTCATGCGGGATCTCATGTTTTCGGACCGTGTCCTGGCTCCGGCGCGCGACCTGATCGGCCCGAACATTCGGCTGCACACGACCAAGCTGAACATGAAGAAGGCGGGCTATGGCGCCGCTGTTGAGTGGCACCAGGACTACGCGTTCTATCCGCACACCAACGATGACATCCTGGCGGTCGGCGTCCTGATCGACGACATGAGGGAAGAGAACGGCCCCTTGATGGTTTTCCCCGGCAGCCACATGGGGCCCGTCCATGATCATCATGTTGACGGCGTCTTTGCCGGCGCGGTGCTGCCCGAGGCAGTAGGCCTGGACCTGGAGGATGCCGTGCAACTGACCGGCCCTGCCGGATCCATCTCGATTCATCACGGGCGCATCCTGCATGGATCGGCGCTGAATCGGTCTGACCGGCCCCGACGGCTCCTGTTCTACGAGATGATGGCGGCGGACGCATTTCCGATCATGGGATCGATGACCAAATGGGAGGGGATCGAGGACTACGACAGCCGAATGCTGTGCGGTGAGTCGACGATCGAGCCGCGACTTCATGACATTCCCGTCCGCATTCCGCAACCGCAGCCGGACGTTGCGATTTCGATCTACGAAATCCAGAAAGGAATGCAGGCCCGCGCATTCGAGACCATCGGTGCCGACGAAAGCTGATCGCACAGATCGGGTTGCAGTCTGAAAGTGTCCCGATTCGCGGCAATCTCCACGGTAGCGGTCCTGATGATGCTGTTCGCGAACTTCACGTTCGCGGTCGTGGATACATCCTCGAAGTGGCTTCTGGGCGCGGGCTACGTAGCGATCCAGCTGGCCTTCTTTCGTTACGCGATTCAGTTTGTCATTACGTCTGGCGTGCTGGCCGGGCTGCGCGGTCGGGGGCTTGCCGCGGCTCGACCCTTGCTGCCGGTTCTTGTCTTGAGGGCATCGCTTCTGGTCGTGTCCACGATCTTCAATTTCGTGGCGCTGCAATCACTTTCTCTCGCGGTTGCATCGGCAATCATGTTCTCTGCTCCGATCATCGTTTGCGCTCTCTCGTGGCCGCTTCTGGGCGAAAGGGTCGGGCGTGTGCGCTGGGCGACCGTGGCCTTTGGCTTTGCGGGCGTGCTGGTCGTCATTCGACCTTTCGGGGAGGATCTGGATCCGGCTGCGTTCCTGATGCTCTTGGCTGCTTCCGGACTTGCGCTCTATTCCGTCCTGACGAGGAAGCTGTCGCGTGATGTGAAGCCGCTCATCATGCAGTTTCTTCTCGGCCTGACCGGCACGGTCGCGCTCGCGCCGTTTTGCTGGATCTACTGGATTGCGCCTGCCGGTGCATTCGATCTTGCCTTGATGGTCTCGCTCGGCCTGTTTGCGTGGATCGGGCATGAATTCCTGATCCGCGCGCATCGGGTTGCCGAGGCAAGCTACCTGATGCCGTATTCGTACAGCTACCTGATCTACATGACGGCAGGCGGCTTCGTTGTCTTTGGCGACCTGCCGGACGCCTGGACGATACTGGGTGCGCTGATGATCGCCATGTCCGGTCTCATGATCTGGCGTCGCGAAGTGGTGCTCATGCGCGCAGAAGATGCGGGTGAACTCGATCGCTGACGCCCTGGGGGCCGCGCGTTCCTTTGTTCTCGACGCTCGCGGGTTGGCGAAGCGAAAGAAGGATCCTTGGTCACCCGGCGCTGGTTACGGCCAAGTGGCAAGAACACGACAGAGTGTCGGGTGCGCCCTGCAGGCGGCCTGCGAATTGGCAGGGGCGTCATTCGGTGCACGGGATGCAAACGCACGCCCCAACAAGGTGGCGTGCTGGCGCGGTCGAAGAACGTCTGCATGGGTTGAAGCGTTGCATGACGCCAGTTACCCTTGAGTATAACTGGAGTTATACCATCCGTATGAAAACAGCCGTTTCCATTCGCGACGAAGTCTTCAACGCCGCTGAACATACCGCTTCGGTCATGGGCATTTCCAGAAGTCAACTTTACACGAAGGCTATCGAGGAATTTATCTCGCGACATTCATGTGAACACGTGACCGAAAGGCTTAACGCTGTCTATGAGGGTGCCGATTCGAATTCGAGCCTCGACAGCAAGCTTGAACATCTTCAATTCCTGTCCCTTCCGAGCGATGACAAGTGGTGAAGCGCGGAGAAGTTTGGTGGGACCGAACTACCTGAGCCTCGGGGATCCGAGCCGGGAAATCGTCGCCCGGTCTTGATCGTTCAATCCGACAATTTCAATCGGAGCAGAATTCAATCTGTCGTCGTGACTGGCATCACGTCAAACCTGAGGCTGGCGGCCGCCCCTGGAAACGTTCGTCTCGCTCGCCGTGATACAGGTCTGTCGAAGGACTCTGTTATCAATGTCTTGCAGATTCTCACATTGGACCGGCAGTTCCTGAGCGAAAGGGCAGGTCATGTCTCCGATGCTGTCATCAGGCAAGTTGAAGATGGTTTGAAGCTCGTACTTGGCGGGCGAGGAGAGGAAGGCAAAAAGGACTGACAGAGAGTTCGTTCTCGCCTTCGCGTTGCCTGAGAACGCACCGGACGAGGAAATGGTTCTTGACGTCTTCTGTGAAGCGGGCTGCAATGACACGACTGTCGGCCTTGGCATGCAAAGTGCTGTCGGCCAAGCCTTCACCCGATGAGGTGTCGATCCGGTATCCGTCATCCGGCACGTCACCGCGCAGGCCATGGCCGGTTTCCGCAGGAACCGAACTCCGGAAAGTCCGGTCCACTCCTGAACGCATGAAGGATGTTGCCGCGCAAGCATAGGTCAAGTGACGAGACAGTGTCCTGATTCGTGATCGAAGAACGGGCTGCAGGTACTTGGCGCCAGGTTCCTGTCGGCTGAGATCGGGTGAACGCATCGATACGCGTCGCGCTGCACCACGCTCGATTGCGGGTCTGCGTTCGCAGCAGGAACGTTCCCGAACTCGACCGTCAGGGGAGCACCTCAAGTTTGACGTGACTGAAGTCCAGGCCATTGTCCGGCGCGTCAACCAAGTTGCCAAAACCAAAAGTCTTGCTGTTCACGTGAAAGGCGAGCATGCCGAAATTGTTCACTTCGCTGCCTTCATCAACCAGACTGAACTCGCTCAGAACCTCGCCATGCCGACTGAGCGAGCCTGAAATCTCGATGCCATTGCCCACCTTTTTCACGACCATGGTGCCGGTGTAGGTCTGCTTGGCGGCAAACCGGTATGGTGCCCCTCCGCCGCCCAAGTGCTGGTAGCCCTTCGTCGTGCCCATCAGGCGCCCCTGCTTGTCATTCTTGTGCTTGCGGATATCGATGTTCGCCGCCGCAGCGTCTTCAAGATTGATGTCGAAATCAATCATGTAGCCTGGCAAGCCGTCATAGGTTCTGTTGTGTTTCTTTGACGACGCCGACAGGTCGCCTTCTAGTTCGGCACGCTCCAGCTTGTCATGGAATCCGACACGGAATGCTGACCTGCGGTCAGTGCCGATTGTTTCCGGGGTGGTGAACGTGAAGGTCGCCAGCAAGGATTGCCCCTCCGCCAATGTTTGCGGCCTGAAAGTTGCCCGTATCCCACGTCCTGAGGTTCCAGATACAAGACCAAGCTTGCCCGGGCCCACCTCGATGGCCTTGCTCGTGCTGGTCGTCCACCAGTTTGCATCGTTGGGATCTGCACCGTCGTTGCGACCGCCGTCGGCAAAGCGGTCGTCGAAGACAACGCCGGACACAGCAGGGGAAGGCGGAGTTTTCCTTTCGGCTTCCTGTGCTTCGACAGCTGCCATTAGTGCATCGGCATCAATGCCCTCAGGTGCCGGATCGTGCGAGTATTCCAGCTTGTAGAAGGTCACCATATCGAAGTCCCGTTCAGGAATGGGACTGGAATTGTTTTGTGAATAGGCGCCTGCCTTGAAGAACATGAACTCATCCACGACGCTGAAACCGCTGTCGCGCATGTCATAAGGTTCGGCGACATGCTCGCGGCCATCATCCCGAATGATCTTCAGGTGCAGCATCGGAATGACTTTGTCGCCTTCTGGTGTGCCCTTGGCTTCGATTTCGTAGCTGAACACCTCGTCCAGCGCGATTCCGTCGTCCGGGTTCTGTGCTTGGTCGGCGCGACTGCCGATGACTTCGACCCACTGTTCCTTGCCGATAGCCGGCTCATGGGCGAAATAGATCGAACCGTATTTGTTCTTGGGCAATTTGCGATAGTAGAGGCGGATCGGCTCGTCGTCCTTGGCGTGAATTTGCCCGATAATCACGCGCCCGATCTGATAGGCCTTTCCCTGACGGGTAACCTGGTTCACGGCCAATGTCGCCCTTAGCACGCCATCCACGCCAGCGGCTTGTGCCTGCGCGGCCAGCGGGGCGGAGGAAAAGACCCAGTTGTTCTTGTTCGGAAAGCCGCCGTCGATCCGGGTGGCAATGGTCTCATCGCCCCGGCGCAGCATGCCGCGCAATTCACTGCGTGTGTAGTTCGTGTTCCTGGATGTCTTTGCGCCCGCCGGGGTGGATCGAAACACCATGCCCCCGGTAACCGGGTCGGTGTAGAAAAAGCGCGGATCGGTCCAACCCGCAGCCAGCTCCCTTTCATATACGCTGTCGGCTTTGCCGTCGCCGTTATCATCAGCCGGTGTTGTGACATACCAGCCAGTCAGATCGAAGTTCTCGCCGGGCGGCACATCAACGCGCAGGCCGAACAAGCCTCGTCCCTTGCGTTCGGTCAGCACAGGCTGGGCGGGCTTCTCTACGAGAACGCCGCAGCCGATGGCGGCCACTTCGACGATGCTGTTCCAGTCGTTGCTTTCGTTCCCGTTGCTGACGATGCGGACAAACTGTGCCTGGACCGCGTCAAGAGAGTAGGTTTCGAAGTCAAGCGTTGTGCCGCTGGTTTGTCGTACCGGAATGACGACTTGATAGTTTGCACCATCGACTGATGTCTCGACGGAAAACTCGGCCTTGCGGCTGTCGCCCTTGTACCAGGCGATGTTCAGGGAATTCAGTGTCTGACGCGCACCAAGATCCAGAAGCAGGGCTTTGGATGCACCTTGTGACTGGTTGGACCAGCGGGAGTCGGGGTCAAGATCGCCGTCGATGGAATTTTCGGGACCATGCGTCTCTTCATAGAGGCCATCATCGGTTGCGGAAACAATGGTCAGATTGCCGTCGACGTCACAGGCGGCACTAGCGACCCCTTGCGGGCTCAGGCCACAAGCAAGACCAATGCAAATCGATTTCCAACAAGAGAGTTTCAGGGTGACCTCCCCGAGCAGCCCTGTCTGGCTGGTCAAGCTTGAGTGTTAGCGCATGTCAAGCCGGGGGACAATTGGATCATCGTCCCGGATCCTCGAGCAGAATTGCTGCGACGCTGCATGATTGCAAATTGGGTTGTTGATCACCTGACGCAACGGGAGTGTTTCCCTTGCATTCATGTCCGGCATAACGGAGAGCGTGTCTGGAGCGTCGTCTGAAGTGCCTGTGTTTAGGTCGCAGACCAATCTCGCGTGCGTCCAGCCGCGTTGCTGGTGGCGATCAGGCAGAACGATCTCGTGCTGACGCCGCCAAAGGATGCGGCCCGTCGCAGGCATGAACGGATCTGGATGCCCCGCACGCCGGCTGTGGACCGTGGCCATCTCCACAACTCTTCGATTCGAAGATCGCGGACGCGGTTTCGAGAGAGTGCCCGCAAGGCTGAAGTTAGTTTCGAGGTCGTCGCGGTCTGCCAGATCATCTGGGGATCAATCCAGATGGTCAGCGACCAGTGCCGATTCAGATCTTCATTGTGAGGCGACCTGTTCGTCGTCTTGAGCTTCGCAGGGCTCCCACTGCGCGTGGCCTCCGGCTATCACACTGGTCTCGCGTGATGAATCCCAGACCGTAGCTTTGCAACCAAGGCTTTTTCGATCCCGCGCGTTGCGCTTCTCGATCTCGATTGCGGTTGCCAGCATCGTAGTGCCGCAACCATTTCCAACATCGTCAAAAGAGTGGACGCATTTGAATTCGTGCTCCACGATCGCAAGGGGATTACAGACTTTATTGAAAGGCATGGAGGAAAAGTGTTGCGCTTTCGTTCTGCCCGTGCATTATGCGCGGGAGAGGGTTAGGTGCATTCAACAACTGAACCGCAGGGCTGCGAGTGCCGGCGGGAATGTAGCGCACAAGGTCCGCAAAGTTGCCGCGATGTCAACGCGGCACGGAACATTCTCCATCGCCTTGCGGCGGTGGCCGGGTGGGTCATCGGCTCCAAAAGCCGTCCCGGTGCGTCCGAGAGTGTTCTTGAAGACTATTGCGCCGGGTTGCCGGACGAGGACGCGGAACGGTATACGGCTGAAGCATTTCAGTCATGTATATAAGCCCCATTGAAAGGAATCCGACAATGGTCGCGGATACCTTGGCCGCAGCCTGACGCAGCTTGGGAGGCACAGGCGGAAGAAAACGACAGGCTGTCCTTGATCGCGTTCAAGGGCGTCAAGGAGTTGATCGGCCGCACCCCCCGATGTGCCTTGGTTGGCAAACTTGGATACAAAATGCGGCCCATGAGCGCATCCCTCGGAACGGTTCGAAGTCCCCGGAGTTTCGCAATGTGTCCGAGTTTCGCAGGCTGTCACTCGGCCTAAGGTGATGATGAACGGGCATCGCTAAAGTTGGCCGATTCCGATCCCGAAACGAGTCGACAATCGGCTAGATCCTGCCTTTGGATGTCCAACTGACGCGGGGAAAGACATGTACGCGGCCGGGGTCGACTACCGATGCAACCGTGCTTCCGGCTCGCTGCGACTTTTCCTCGGACATACGCATGAGGCATAGGATTCTCGTTCTTGACATTAGATCGTCCTTGCAGGCGACAATAGAACCGCACAAGTTCAAGTCGGGGCCTTCATGCGGCTTGGCGAGATGCGACACCTGACCAACATAAATTGGAGCCATGACGGTGCCCGACTTGCTTACTCCCGAACTGTTCCGCTTCCTGCGGGAGCTGCGTGAAAACAACAACAAGGAATGGTTCACGGACAACAAGCCGCGATTTCGTGAAGTCGTGCAGCTGCCGATGATCGGCTTCATCGAGACAATGGCGCCATGGCTGGCGGAAAACGCGCCCGCCTTCGTCGCCGACACCCGTCTCAACGGAGGGTCGCTGTTCCGCATCTACCGCGACACCCGGTTCAGCACCGACAAGACCCCTTACAAGACCAATGTCGGATGCCATTTTCGCCATCGCGTAGGCAAGGATGCTCACGCCCCGGGCTTCTACGTCCACATCGCGCCGGACGAAGTGCTCTTTGGCGGCGTGATATGGGTGCCGCCGACACCGGTCCTGAACCGGATCCGCGATGCAATCGTCGAAGACCCAGGGCGATGGCGCGCAATCCAGCGGGCGCCCGCCTTCACTGAAGTGCTCGGCGGGTTGCATGATGCCGGTTCGTTGAAGAATGCCCCGCGCGGCTTCCCAAGTGATCACCCCTGTCTTGACGATCTCAAGCGCAAGTCGCTGTTTGCCTTTGCCAGATGCACCGAAGCCCAGGTTTGTGCCGACGATTTCCCCGAGCGCGTGGCAGAAGCCTTTGAAGCGCTGTCACCATTGATGAAGTTCCTGGTCAATGCCCTAGGCTTGGACTGGGAGCACAGCCGAGACCCGATGTTCGCCTGAACCGCTTAGGGCGGCTGGATCGTTCTCCTGCCTCGCTGACACTCGCGGAATTCATCCAGAATGTTCTTTAAGGATTGAAGCCTGAAAGCTCATTCGTCCAGGCGGTCGCCTGAATTCCCTTGGTAGTTATCTGGATCAAACTTCACGAAAAATTCGTACGCCAGATAGACCGCAAGGGCGAAGATTAGAATGAACCAGAACGGGCTGTTCCAGTAAAGTTCGAGAAGACTCCAGCCAAAGCAAAAGCCACAGATCGCGACCCGCCGCAATAACGGCCGGAAGACCGGATTGTGCAGCCCGAGCGGATCCCGTCTCAATTCGCGGCTCCCTCGGGCAATGGAGCCCTCAATCCTGACAGACTCATTTCATCACCTCATCTATCGTTACCGCGCGACTCTCGGCCACCGAGACGTTCGCGGCTTCCGCCAAAACAAGCGCCATCAGGCCGTCATGTCCGGAAACCAGCGGTGCCGTCGCGGATTCAACGACTTGCACGAATGCGCTGATCTCGTCTGCGTAGGCCGCTTCGTAGCGCTCCATGAAAAAATTCTGGAGAGGCGGGCGCACATAGCCGTCCGACGTAGCTGTCTCGACACGCGCTTCATGCACGTTTTCGGCAGATGCCATGCCGCCTGATCCCAGAACCTCGATCCGCTGGTCGTAGCCGTAGGCGGCGCGTCTCGAATTCGAAATCACGCATTGCCGTCCGGAATCGGTCTTCAGGAGGACGTTCACGCTGTCAAAATCTCCGGCTTCGCCGATGGCCGGGTCGACCAGGACCGAGCCTTGGGCAAAGACGCTTTCGATCTCCTCGTCCAGAAGCCAGCGCGCCATGTCAAAGTCATGGATCGTCATGTCCCGGAAGATGCCGCCGGAGCGCCTGATGTAGTCGATCGGCGGTGGCCCGGGGTCGCGCGACGTGATCATCACCATCTCCACATCCCCAATGCGGCCTTCGGCGATCACCGACTTCAGCGCCTTGAAATCCTTGTCGAAGCGCCGGTTGAACCCGATCATCAATGTCGCTCCCTCCACCTCAACCACGTCAAGGCAGGCGCGAACCCTTTTGACGGAGAGGTCCACGGGCTTCTCGCAGAATATGGCCTTTCCGGCACGCGCAAGGAGCTCGATCTGTTCCGCATGCAGGTCGGTTGGCGTGCAGATCAGGACCGCATCGATGTCATCAGCTTCCGCGCAGGCCTCGACCGACCTGATTTCGCAACCGTATGCGGCCTGAATGGCGTCGGCAGCGGCGGCTACGGGATCATGCACAGCCACAAGCTCCGCCGTGTCGTTCGCGGCAATCGCGCGCGCATGCACCTGGCCGATCCGGCCCGCCCCAAGAATGGCAAGTCGCACCGCCATCAGTGAATGCCTTCTGCAGTCATGAACATGCCGCTCAGGCAATCTCGCCGCACGGTTGCCGTCAAGTCGAATCGCACCCTGCCCGGCACCGCGGCTTTTCGGCAGTGTCCCGAGAAGGTATGCACGTGATCATGGGCTTCGAACTCAAGTCACTGGTCAACGGAGTGTCGGGTTTCGACATGGTGATCGACGTACGGTCGCCATCGGAATTCGCGGAGGACCGCATTCCCGGTGCCGTCAGCATGCCTGTCCTCAGTGATGCGCAACGGGCACATGTAGGCACGATCTACACTCAGGAGAGTGCCTTCAAGGCGAGGAAGATCGGAGCCGCGCTGGTCGCGCGCAATGCCGCGCGGCATATCGCGGGGCCGTTGGCGGAAATGGGCGGCGGATGGAGACCGCTCGTCTATTGCTGGAGAGGCGGGCAGCGTTCCGCGTCATTTGCGTCGATCCTGTCCCAGATCGGCTGGCGGGCAGAGACCGTCGAAGGCGGCTATTCGAGCTATCGGCGACTTGTCGTGCAGTTGCTGTACGATACGGCATTTCCCTCATCCGTCGTGCTTCTTGACGGGAACACCGGCACGGCGAAGACCGAGGTGCTCAATCGCGTCGCAGAGAATGGCGTACAGGCCATCGACCTGGAAAGGCTGGCCAATCATCGCGGCTCGGTGCTCGGAGGCCAGGGAGTGCAACCCAGCCAGAAGTGGTTCGAGAGCTGCCTGGCGGCAGAGGTGGCCGCTCTGGATCCGGACAGACCTGTCGTCATCGAGGCCGAAAGCAGCAAGGTTGGAATGCTCAGCATTCCGCCGCGCGTGTTCGAGGCCATGAAATCGGCGTGCCGCATAAGGATCGAGGCACCTGTCTCCGCGCGCGCTGGTTACCTCACGCGAGCGTACCAGGATCTGGTCAGCGACAAGATTCTGCTGCTTGAACGGCTGGATCGGCTCCAGCGTCTTCAGGGCAGGGAGAAGGTTGCACATTGGAAAGCGCTTGCCGATGCTGGGTCATATATGGAACTCGCTGAGGAACTGATCCGCGATCATTACGATCCGAGATACGCGAAGGTGCGTGGCCGGCGCTCGATGGGACCGGAATCCATAATTGCGGCGGAGAGCCTCGGCGACAAGGATCTGGACCGACTTGCAGGGGAGGTCGGGGAACTGGTCAGTCGACCCGGACCTTGACCTCGCGCTTGGGCTCGAAGGTGCCGATTATCCTGGCATCGTGCCCCATGTCGCGCACTGCGCGCAGGACGATCTTCGTGTCATCCGGAGGCAGAGCGGCAAGCAGACCGCCAGCGGTCTGCGGGTCGAACAGCAGGTCGCCTCGACCGCTGTCACGGAGGTCGATGCTGGCCGCCGCGCGGTTCGCGGGCCAGATCGAGGATCGCGTCCCGGCCGCGCAGAGGGCTTCGGCGCCGTCGTAAATCGGGATGTCGTCAAGGGCAATGCGTGCCGTCAGTGCGGATGCTTCCGCCATGCGGCCAAGATGTCCCGCTAGGCCGAACCCCGTCACGTCCGTCATGGCCGAGGCGCAGCTGGCCAGCAGGCGAGCAGCGTCCCCTTGGGAAGTCGCCATGGTTTGCAGGGTGGCTGCGACATCATCCCCGTTGGCGTCGCCTGCCATCTCTCCGGCCAGAAGCGTTCCGGAGCCGATGGGCCGGGTGATGAGCAGGGCGTGACCAGCCTGTGCGCCTGCCAAGGTGATTGCCTTGCCTCGGGTAAGACCCGTAACCGTGAACCCAATGACCATTTCGGCGCCGATCGTGCTGTGTCCGCCCGCGAGTGCGGCACCGGCACCTTGGAACACTTCGGACGCTGCATGCATAATTTCGGAGAGCCAGGACCTTTGCAGGTTCTCTGCCATGGGCGGCAGCGTGACCTGCGCGAATGCGGCTTGCGGCTCCGCGCCCATTGCCCAGACGTCGCCGAGTGCGTGAAGCGCGGAGATGCGGGCGAACAGCCATGGGTCATTCCAGAATGCGCGCAAGTGATCGGTCGTGACCACTTGTCGTGTTTCGCCGGTACCGAGAATGGCCGCATCGTCGCCGGGTCCAAGCTCGACATCTGCCCGATCGTGTTCTGGCAGGTCGGCAAGCACCGAATCGAGCACGCCTGATCCGATCTTTGAGCCGCAGCCCGTACAAAGCGGCTTCGGCCCGAGAGCCAGGTCCACGCCTTCGGCGCGCGTGCCGGGCAATTCCGGGGCCTTCATTTCCGGCAGGGTGTTCAGCTTGTCCATGAAGACACGGTCGATCCGGTCCTTCCAGCGCCAGACCCAGTCTCCCGTGACGCGCATTCCCCACTTGTCGGCCAGTGCGGACTTGCGTCCCAGCGAAACAAGCTTCAGGTAGTGCGACTGCGGCCGGAAGGCGCTCAATTCCGTGCCAGATACTGCGGCACGAAGGTTGGCTGTCAGGACAGGCGCGGCGCGCACGGCGAATACCCCTGCTTTTGGTCTCGGCGCATGTTCCATATGCGCGCAGTCTCCGACCGCGAAGATCGCCGGATCCGTTGTCGACTGCAGCGTTGCTCCAACCGTTACGAAGCCGTCTTTCAGGTCAAGCCCGGTTTCCTCAAGCCAAGGGAAGGGCCTTGCCCCGGCCGCGCCGACCGCCAGTTTCGTGGGCAGTTCCCGACCGTCATCAAGGACAACTGCATCCGGCAGAACCTCGCTGACCTGGTAGTTCTGGATCAACTCAATGCCCTGCCTCGACAACTCGGCCAAGAGCCTCGCGCGGGAAGACCTGGCCATGCCGACAAGCGGGACGCCCGTTTCGATGACCCGAATTTCTCCACTGTCCAAGGAGTGCCGCATGGCCATGGCAAGCTCTGTACCGCCCACGCCACCGCCGATTACCGTCACTGGACCTCCGCCTTCTTCAAGATGCCGGATCCAGCGAGTGGCAAAGGGTCCAAGCGGCTTGGCGGCGATGCCATGCTCCGAGAACCCCGGAAGTTCAGGCATGTCCGACGTGATGCCTATGTCCAGCGACGCGACGTCGTAGGCCACGGGCGGGCGACTCTCGATCGAAAGCGTGCGTTCTGTCCGGTCAATGCCCGTGACATGTCCAAATATCATGCGGGCGTCGGCAAACCTTGCCAGCCGGACAAGGTCGATCTCCAGCGCGTCACGTGGATAGTGACCCGCCACGAAGCCTGGCAACATGCCGGTATAGGGCGCGGTGGCGCACGGGTTGATGACGGTCAAGCGTGCGCCGGGCATCGGGTTCATGCCCCAGCTGCGGAGCAGGAGGGCATGGGTGTGGCCTCCGCCAATCAGGGCGACTTCCTTGGTCAGGGGCAGGGGCAGGGCGTGCATGGGAATTCCCTAGCCTGATGCCGACGGCTTGGCGAGCACTCAGTATCCGCTCATCTCGAGATAGCCTTCGCCGGAATGGCTTCCGCTGGCCCGGATGGGGCCTTCCCAGTAGGAAATTTCCGTGCCCATCCAGCTTTGCGGGTATATCGCCTCGGCGCGAATCGCGATGCCTCGCGCCTCGTGCGCAATGTCCCAGACTACCGGGAGCCGCTGTCCGGCAACCTCTGCCCATTCGACCGGAGTCATCTCGAGAGAACCGACCCGAAGCGGCTCGGGCAATCCGTCTGCGGCAATCCAGGTGCCGACAACATACGCGCCCCTCGCACGGTCGCGCAGACGGTAGACCATCAGTTTTTCGCCGTCCGAAAGGTGGAGCGAAACCCAGTCCCAACCGGTCTGGTCCGGGGCGAGGGGCTGGGAGGACCACTCCCGGTCCAGCCAGGCCCGTCCGGTGACGTGAATCTCGCCCTTTGGCAGGGTCAGCGTGCCTGATGCCGAAAAGAACGGCTGCGAGTAATAGTGGCTGGCCTGTCCCACGAACGACTTGACCGAGAATCCGTGTTCGCCCTGCGGCACGAACGGTCCGTTGCTCGACAGGTCGAGGTCGTATCGGAATTCATGGCTTTGAGCCGTAACGCTCACTGTTGACAGGTCTGGCCCGTCCAAGCGCCACTCGTCGATGAACGCCTCGAACGGTGCCGCCGTCACGCCAGCCTGGCCGATGCCGCCACGCGCCAGGCGCTCGGTAAAGAGGTGTCCCGTCGGCGTTGAAACGGCTGCATGCCCCATCCACATCTGGTCTTCCGGCTCGCCGCCCGGCGAAAGCGCGATTCGGAAAAGCGTCCATTGGATTCCGTAATCGGTGCCTTCGGCATCCTTGAGATTCGCGGTCACGTACCACCATTCGATGCGAAACTCAGGGTGCGAGCCGTGGTCGTCCGGAAACGTGAAGCGCGTCGCCGGGTCGGGCAGGGCGTAGCCCTCGGATGTCTGCCCAAGCTCGGCAAGGCCTTGGGCCATGGCCAGGGAATGCGTGATGCAGAACAGCAACGGCAGGAGTGCTCTAGCGTTCATGGCTGAACACCCTGGCGAGATCTGCGGGCGGACGTTTGGCGAGCTGGTATGCAGGCCAGATGCTCGCAAGCCCTGCTGCGCCGAGGGACAACGCCCCTAGCAAGGCCCAGTCCAGCGGAAAGAGATGCATCGGCAATCGCCAGCCGAACGCCTCGACATTGATGACCGCCAGCAGCATCCATGCGAGAACAAGGCCGACGGGCAGTGCGAACGTGAAGGTGAGTGCCGCGAGAACCAGTGCGCGGATGAATTCCAGCCTTCCAAGAGTAGTCCGGGTGAGACCAAGCGCCCAGGCGGGCGCAAGTTGCGGCAGACGCATCGAGGCAAGCGTGAGGAGGCTCGTCAGGATGGCCACGCCTGCTACGGCGAGAGTAAGGAAGTTGAGTGCGGCCGTGACGGCAAAGGTCCGTTCGAAGACGGACAGCGAAAACTCCTTGATCGCGCCCTGGTCAGTGATTCTGTCCTCCGGCAAGCCGAATTCCTCGGTCAGCGCGGCCGTGAGGGATTCCCTGCTCCGATCAGGCACGAGGATGCCGAAGTCGGAGCGGTCCACGTCTGGATAGTGGCGAGTAAGGGCATCGAGCGGCAGGACGACCTGTCCTTGGGGATTGCCGTAGTCGCTGTAGATGCCGATGACTGTCGTCGTCCATCCGCCGGGCAGTGGCAGTCGGTCTCCTAGCGACATTTCCTCTCGTCGGGCAAGCTGCTCGTTGACCAACGCGCCTGTGCCGGCCGCAATCCGGCTCCAGGTGTCCGGCAGGGCCGACAGGAGCGGCCAGTTCGAGGCATAGATCGGGTGGTCGACCACGCCGTAGATTTCGGCTGGCGCGCCCATGACTTCTGCGTCGACATGCCAGATCGGAAGGACGGCGTCGGACCTTTCGTCGAGAAACGCCATGAGTGCAGGAATGTCGGCTTCGTCCTCAACCGTAACGTAGAGGTCGCTGACGAGGCGCTGATCAAGCCAGCCGGCAAATGTGGCGCGGAAGCTCGCGACCATGGTTCCCACGCCGACATTTGCCGCAAGCGCCAGCAGGAGCGCCATGAGCGCCAGCGAAAGGCCTGGCAGCTGCTGTCGCGTGTCCGCCCAGAACCATTGCCCGATCGGACCGCTTGACCATCGCGCCATGAGAGCGATGAGCGAAGACAGGATCATTGGAAGGAAAAGCGCCGCCGCAGCGAGAAAGCCTCCAACGAGAACGAAGCCGCCTAAGAGGCCGCCGCCAAAGGTCACGGCGCCAAGGGCACCAGCCAGGCAAAGGGCTGCTCCTCCCGCCTGCCACCGCATGGCGCGACCGCTGGCCATGATCCATGCGCGCGGACGGGCGGGCGCGAGAGGGGGCATTCTGGCGACGCGCCACAGCCCGTTTGCGGCGGCAACGGCGGTGCCGACGCATGCGATGCCTACGCCGCCCAGCCACCAGAGCGGCGAGAGCGTGAGCGCGTCGTTGACGGTCGCGCCGTAGAGACCGCGAAGCGTGGCGGCGACATCGGGAAGCAGCGCAGTTGCCATGAGGTATCCGACGACGATGCCCAGCGCGCCGGCAACCAGCGCCAGCGTCAGCAACTCTGCAATCAGGCACAGGACAATGCGGCGCGCGGAAACTCCGAGCGCCCTCAGGGTGCGCAGGACAGGACGGCGCTGCTCGAACGCGAGACCCACTGTGCCGTGGACGATTGCAAGTCCGACCGCGAAGGACAGGAGCCCGAATGCAGTCAGGTTCAGGTGGAAGCTGTCCGTGAGGCGTCCAAGATCGTTTGCCGTGGCTGGCGGCTTGATCGCGAGTTTCGGTGCCACGGATGCGAGATCGGGTCGCAGCAACGGCTGGTTCGGTGCCAGAAACAGCCTGCTGAAGCCGGCCAGGTCCAGCAGTTCTTGCGCGGTCGTGATGTCGGCCAGGACCATGTTTGGAGTCAGGTCATCGATCTTGCGAAGCCTGTCCTCGAGATCCGGCAGCCGGGTCGCCGTTGCCGGGTTGGCAAGGAGCTTCCCGTTCGTCCCGATCAGTTCCGGATAGAGGCTCGGATCGACCGCGGCCGCAATGCCTGTGCCCTGCGGAATGGTGAACGGATCCATGCCCAGGAGCCGGACGCGACCGCCTTCTGCAGACAGCCAGCCGTCGACAAGCGGGCTGACAAGCCAGCCAGCCCTTCGAAGGGCGGCATAGGTCTTGACCGGAATCACGCCTCCGTCGGTCCGGACGAGTTCAGAAAGCCCGCCGCCGCCAAGGATGTTGGCAGCCTCCGCATAGGACTTGCGCGCTTCCGCATTGATCGCCTGCACGCCGGACCAGAGCGCAGTGGCGAGCGAAAGGCCCAGCAAGAGGGTCGCCAGCTGGAACGGGCTGCGTCGCCAGTGGGACAGAAGCGCCGTGAGAACCGGTCCGATCACTCTGTCAGCTTTCCGTGGCTCAGGTGCAGTCGCCTGTCGGCGGCCTTTGCCAGACGCATGGAATGAGTGGCGATCAGGAGCGCGGCTCCCGTTCTGCGGGCGAGGGCCAGCAAGAGGTCGAAGACCGCTTGCCCGGTGCTCTCGTCCAGGTTTCCGGTGGGCTCGTCGGCCAGTACCAGTTTCGGTTCGCTCGCAACCGCCCGGCCGATTGCAACGCGCTGCTGCTCGCCGCCGGAAAGATCCTCGGGGAACTTCTCGAGATGATCCGCGAGGCCGAGCGAAGCGGTGAGTGCCTGCAATTCGACTGACGCGGCGCGCCCGGCCAGGCGGGCATGAAAGACGAGGTTCTGGCGAACGTTCAGCGAGGGAATCAGGTTGAACTGCTGGAAGACGATGCCGATCGAGTTCCGGCGCAGCGCCGCCCGTCCGCCATCATCCATGCAGCAAACGTCTTCTCCGTCGAACAGCACCGATCCGTCATCCGTTGGTTCAAGCCCCGCGATGATATGCAGCAGCGTGGACTTGCCTGATCCGCTTTCGCCGGTCAGCGCCACGACTTCGCCCGCGTCAAGCGACAGTGACACGCCGTCGAGCACCGTGATCTGGCGCTCGCTTCCGGGAAAGCCCTTCTTCAGGCCGTGCACGTCCAGCAACATGATGCCAACATATGTCGGAAATTTGGCGAAAGGACGAGACCAAACGACAGCAGGCTTTCCCTCCGGCAATGGTGACCATAATGTCGCGCCATGAGCAGGACTTCCGAATTCGTTCACCTTCGCGTTCACACCGAGTATTCCCTGCTCGAGGGTGCCGTCCGGCTCGGGGAACTGCCGAAGCTCTGCCGAACGGTCGGCATGCCCGCCGTGGCCGTCACTGACACGAACAACATGTTCGCGGCGCTGGAATTCTCCGTCTCCGCGATGGATGCCGGCATCCAGCCAATCATTGGCTGCCAGGTCGATCTGGCGCTTGACAACGCGGGCCCAAGGAGCAGTGCGGCTGATCCGGCACCGTTAGTCGTGCTGGCGCAGTCCAGCGACGGGTATCAGAACCTCCTGAAGCTGAATTCCAGGCTTTATCTTCGAGAGGCAGGCGAACCGCACGTGACCCTGGCTGACCTGGAAGGCCACGCGGAGGGTCTCATCTGCCTGACAGGGGGACCGGACGGACCGCTTGGACGGCTTTGCAGATCGGGTCAGCGCGGCGCGGCCGAGGCACTTCTCGGGAAGCTGGCGGAATCTTTCCCGAACCGGCTCTACGTCGAGCTTCAGCGCCATCCGACCGAAACCGGGCAGTTCCCGGAGCCGGAGCGGCTTTCGGAGCGGCCCAGCATTGAAATGGCATATGAACGCGGCTTGCCGCTCGTGGCGACCAATGACGTTCATTTTCTCGACAGCGACATGTACGAAGCGCATGACGCGCTGATCTGCATCGCCGAAGGAACCTATGTTGATCAGCAGGCCGACCGGCGGCGGTTCACGCAGCAGCACTATTTCAAGTCCCCGGCGGAGATGGCCGCGCTGTTCGCCGATTTGCCAGAGGCTATTGAAAACACGTTGGAAATCGCACGCCGCTGTGCATATGTCGCAGAAAGGCGCGAGCCCATCCTGCCGCGATTTGCCGACGACGAGGTCGAGGAACTCCGACGCCAGGCAAGGGAAGGCCTCGAAGCACGACTGGCGGTCATCGAACCGGCGGCATCGCGAAAAGAGTACGAAGGGCGGCTCGCGTACGAATTGGACACCATCGAAGGCATGGGATTCCCTGGATACTTCCTGATTGTCGCGGACTTCATCAAGTGGGCGAAGAACAACGCTATCCCTGTTGGTCCCGGACGAGGTTCCGGGGCCGGTTCGCTCGTTGCCTATGCGCTGACGATCACCGACCTTGACCCGCTGCGATACTCGCTGTTCTTCGAGAGATTCCTGAATCCCGAGCGTGTGTCGATGCCCGACTTCGACATCGACTTCTGCATGGACCGTCGCGAGGAAGTCATCGAGTACGTCCAGGAAAGGTACGGACGCGACCGCGTCGCCCAGATCATCACGTTCGGCGCCCTGCTGTCCAAGGCGGCGGTACGCGATGTCGGCCGGGTGCTTCAGATGCCGTATGGCCAGGTCGACCGGCTGTCAAAGCTGATCCCGGTCGAAGGCGTGCGACCGGTTTCGATCGAAAGAGCCCGGAAGGAGGAGGCCCGTCTCGCGGAAGCGGCCCGCGCCGAAGAGGTTGTCGGTCGGCTCCTGGACTATGGTCAGCAGCTCGAGGGACTGCTGCGAAACGCGTCAACTCATGCCGCAGGCGTCGTGATCGGGGACCGTCCGCTCGACGAGCTGGTGCCGCTCTACCGTGATCCTCGGTCCGAAATGCCCGCAACGCAGTTCAACATGAAATGGGTCGAGCAGGCGGGCCTGGTGAAATACGATCTTCTTGGCCTCAAGACCCTGACGGTGATTCAGAACGCGCTCGATTTGCTGAACGAGCGCGGGATCCAGATCGACATCGGGCAGATCCCTCTCGACGACGAGAAGGCCTACGACCTCTATTCCAGCGCAAGAACCGTTGCCGTGTTCCAGGTGGAAAGCTCGGGCATGATGGACGCCCTGAGGCGCATGAAGCCCACATGCATCGAGGACATCGTGGCGCTTGTCGCGCTCTACCGGCCGGGACCCATGGAGAGCATCCCGGAATATTGCGACGTGAAGAACGGGCGCGCTGAGCGTCAGGCGCTGCATCCGCTGATCGACCACGTTCTCGACGAGACGCAGGGCATCATCGTCTACCAGGAGCAGGTGATGCAGATCGCGCAGGAAATGGCGGGCTACACGCTCGGGGGCGCTGATCTGCTGCGTCGCGCGATGGGAAAAAAGATCAAGTCCGCCATGGATGCGGAGCGGCCGAATTTCATGGAGGGGTCCAGGAAGAACGGCGTCGATGACCGCACCGCCCGCAAGATCTGGGATTTGCTAGAGAAGTTCGCCGACTACGGCTTCAACAAGTCCCATGCCGCCGCCTACGCGGTCGTCAGCTACCAGACCGCCTGGCTCAAGGCGAACTACCCGGTCGAATTCATGGCCGGCGTCATGAATTGCGACATTCACCTGTCCGAAAAGCTCGGCGTCTATGCAGAGGAGGTGCGTCGCGGCCTCGGGATCGAGATCGTTCCGCCTTGCGTGAACCGGTCCGAATCCCGTTTCGCCGTTTCCGAAGGCAAGCTTGTCTACGCCTTGGGAGCGTTGAAGAACATTGGCTTGGAGGCCACGCGACTCATTACGGAGGCGCGGGGCGACAAGCCGTTCGTCAACGTCTTTGACTTTGCGCGGCGCGTTGACCTTCGGCAGTTCGGAAAGCGGTCGCTTGAGACGCTGGTCCGTTCGGGCGCGCTGGATGAACTGGACCGGAATCGCAGGCGCGTCCTGGAAGCGCTTGATGCGCTCGTGGCGTATTCGGCAGCGGTCTTTGAACAGAGCAATTCCAATCAGGGTTCGCTCTTTGGCGATGCAGGCGAAGACCTCCCGGAACCTCGCCTCGCGTCGGTCGACGACTGGCTTCCAAACGAGCGCCTAGAAGAAGAGCGGGCGGCGATCGGCTTCTACCTGTCGGGCCATCCCCTGGACGATTATGCAGTAGCCCTGAAGCTGAAGGGCATGCTCACGCTCGCAGAATTGCGGGAGAAGGCCGAACGGGACGATGGCGCCGTTGGCCGCGTCGGCGTCATTGTCAGCGGATTGCAGGAGCGAAAGTCGGCTCGCGGGACGAGATTCTTTCGCATGAACATCTCGGATCCGACCGGACAGGTGACCGGCATCGCGCTATTTCCGGAGAATTTTGACGAGGTTCGCAGGGTTCTGGAGAGCACTTCGCAAGTCATCATGAGTCTGGAAGCGCGATCCAACGAGGGCCAGTTTGATCCTGTCGGGCGATCTGCGGTGCCGGTTGACGGAGTCGTGACGGCGGGCGCTTCGGCTGGAATTGACGTGCTGATCGATGCTCCCGACGCGTTGGCGAGCATCGCGTCGGTATTGACGCGGTTCAAGGACGACAGTTCCATCAAGGGTCGGGGCCCTGTTCGCATCACCGCGTTTTCTGTGCCGTTGCCCGGTGGCGCCACGCAGGACGTGCCGGTGGACATCGGGGAAGACTGGCCGGTTTCGCCGCAGATCAAGGGAGCGCTGAAGTCCCTTCCCGGTGTGCTGGCCGTCGAGGACTTGGCAATATAGGTGCTTGGCTCTTTCCAAGTGAAATGCCGAAGGTGCAGTTCAAAGCTTCAGCAGGCTAGCGATCTCGGACATTCGCAGACGACATAGGTGCGCGCACCGCCCTTGGCCTCGTTCAGCCTTGCTTTGCCCCGGAGCCAAGTGTCGAGGGCAGGGACGCCCGAAGAGAACTGCGAGATGCCGTGGCTGGAGGTAAGCGGCTCCGGCGGCCCTAGCGGTCCCATTGGGGCCGGCGCGCATAACGTGCCTTCACTGCGGGGTCCGGCTCCATCGGAGAATCAAGCGCCGTGACAAAGTCGTCCCAAGCTTCGTCGTCGAGTGCGATGATGGGGCACTCGTTCAGGGCCTCTATCGCAGCCGCCTCGCTTGACCGGAGCACGAATTCGGTCCGGCTCACTCCCTGGATTGACGCCGCGCGGTCGATGAAGGCAAGGCGCTCGCTGGATGTTCGGACGTTCACTTGAGGCATGCCATACTATTTTTGCCGGATCGCTTGGGGGGGTACAAGCCCGACTTCAGGAAATAGCAACTGTGTAGCTTGCTTGTAATCCGCCCTGCAGTGCACGGAGACGGACGTCATCGCGGGCTTGTCCGTACGGACGAACCTGCCATGTGTCAGAGGCCTCCAGTGAATTGGGCGAGTCCCATAGCGACGCGACTTTATGATCGGCGGACATTCGCGGCCGCTATTCTTCACTGTGAGTAAGGGCTGGCACATCCGCGGCCCCGGCAGACCCGCGTCCGGACAGGGACGGGTTCTCCATGAAGAACCGATGGCAACTGAACGCTGTCTCGTTCTCGGGCACTTCCGCGCGTGAATAGCTGCCGTCGGGACCGAGAATCCAGCTTTGTGCGACGTCCGCCAGATTTGCGGCCATGATCTGCCTCACGATCTGAGCCTTGACTGTCGAATTGGTGCATTCGACAAGCGTTTCGACCCGCCGGTTCAGGTTCCGTCCCATCCAGTCGGCAGAGGAGATGTAGACCCGCGCCTTCTTGTGCGGCAGGCCATGGCCGGCGCCAAAGCAGACGATCCGGCTGTGTTCAAGGAAACGCCCGACCACGGACTTCACGCGAACGTTTTCGGACAGCCCCCTGATTCCAGGTCTCAGGCCGCAGTTGCCCCTGACGACCAGGTCGATTTCGACACCGGCCTGGCTGGCACGATAGAGCGCGTCGATCACGTCGGGTTCGATGAGCGAATTCATCTTGGCCCAGATCATGGCCGGCCGGCCGGCACGAGCGTGTCCGGCCTCAACGGCAATCCGCTCCAGAAGCGTGTCCTTCAGGCTGATTGGCGAGATTCGCAGGTTTTCCATGCCTTCGGGCTGTGCATAGCCGGACAGGTAGTTGAACACTTTCGTTGCATCACGGCCCAGCGCGGCATCGCAGGTGAAAAGCGAGAGATCCGTGTAGATCTTTGCGGTGTCAGGGTGGTAGTTGCCGGTGCCGAAATGCGTGTACGTCACCAGTTCTCCGCCTTCGCGGCGCACCACCGTCGAAATCTTGGCATGCGTCTTGTAGTGCAGGAACCCGTAGACCACGTGGGCTCCCGACCGTTCCAGCCGCCGCGACTGCCGGATGTTGGCGGCCTCGTCGAACCGCGCCTTCAACTCGACTAGTGCCGTGACCGATTTTCCGTCTTCCGCCGCCTCGCAGAGAGCGTCGACGATGGGCGAGTTGCGAGAGGTCCTGTAGAGCGTCTGCTTGATCGCGACCACGTCGGGGTCCCGCGCGGCCTGCGCCAGGAAACGAACGACCATGTCGAAGGTCTCGTAGGGATGGTGCAGCAGCATGTCCTTTTGCCGTATGGCCGCGAACATGTCGCCGTCATGGTCCTGCACCCGCTCAGGCACTCGCGGCAGGAATGCCGGCCAGAGCAGATCGTAGCGTTCGTCGAGAACGAGTTCGTTCAGGTCGCCCGGACCCAGCAGCCCGGGCAGTTCAAGAACCTCGGCTTCGGAGACCCGAAGCTCCTCCATGATGACCCGGCGGAGATCTTGCGGCGCGCCTTCCGACATGGTCAGCCGGACCACCTCGCCTCGCCGACGACGCTTCAGCGCCACCTCGAATTCGCGGACCAGGTCTTCCGCTTCTTCCTCGAGTTCCAGGTCGCTGTCGCGAAGCACGCGGAAAGTGCAGTGTCCGACCATCTCGTAGCCCGGAAACAGCCTGTCGAGATGAAGGAGCAGCAATTCTTCCAGGGGAATGAACCGATGCATGCCATCCGATGCGGTGAGCGCCACGAAGCGCTGCACCTGGGCAGGCACCGGCAGAAGCGCACGCAGCGCCCGCTTGTCCGTCCGACGGCGCAACTCCAGCGCAAGCGAGTATCCCTCGTTCGCAATGAACGGGAACGGGTGCGCCGGATCGATGGCCAGCGGCGACAGGATCGGGAAGACCTGATTAAGGAAGAACTGCTCGAGGTGCGTCTTGTCGCCCTTGGACAGTTCCTCGCGCGTCAGAAGGCAAATTCTGTGCTTTGCCATTTCCGTCCGCAGCGTCTTCCAGACCTCCTGTTGCTCGTTCTCCAGTCGACGCGTGTCGGCGTCGATCAGGACGAGTTGTTCCGCGGGCGAAAGGCCGTCCGCCGCCGGTGTCGTGTTCCCGGTATGCGCGAGCTCGCGCAGTCCGGCCACGCGCACGGTATAGAATTCGTCCAGATTCGTAGCGGAAATCGAAAGGAACCTCAGGCGCTCCAGGAGCGGAACGCGCGGATTCCCGGCTTCTTCCAGTACGCGCCGGTTGAAGGCGAGCCACGACAGTTCCCGGTTGATGAAACGGTCTGGGCCGGAGAAGTCCTTGCCCCTCAGCTCCCTTGGACGGGGCATGGGGGCTGACAGAAAGTTGGTGAACGCGTTCATGACACCTTTTTGACCGTCGATGTTACAGAGGGATGACGATTATGGACCCTTGTGCCGGTACTTGTCCAGAACCTCTGCGGCGAGGTCGCGCGTGACCTTGCGACGTTCTGCAAGCGCCCGGGCGTCAATTGCAGCCACGATGCGTTGCGCTTCTGCGAAGGAACGGTCCATGTGCCTGGTCAGCCAGCTGATTGCCGATGGCGTTACGGCGTTCTGGCGATCTGCAAAGAGCTTCATCAACACTGCGGCAAGCAGGGCTTCATCGGGTGCGTCGATGCGCACCACGTCCGTCGCTTCCATGCGGCTCCTCAGGTCTGGAAGTCCGACCTTCCAGTAGCGAGGCGCACGGCGTGCGGTGAGCAGCAGGCAATGACCCGACGCAGCAACCTGGTTATGCAGATGAAGCAACGCCCTTTCGGCGCTGCCTTCGATCCTGTCTGCGTCGTCGAGGGCTACGGATTCCTCGATGCTGCCTATGTCCAGCCTTTCCAGATCCGGCGGCTGTATCAGGTGCGCGCCCTCCTGTTCCGCCCAGATATGAGCCAGATGCGTCTTGCCCGCACCTTCCGGACCGACGAGAACCATCTTTCCGTTAGGCCAGGTCGCGGTTTCTTCCAGACGGGCCAGGGCGAGTTGATTGACCTCCGAGACAAAGAAGTCTCCCCGATCAAGCGAAGTCCGAACCGGCAGATTCAGGATCAGTTGCTGCGCCATGCCTCAGTTGTCGTCCCGCCCCGCTGCGCCCTTGTAGAGGCGGCTTTCCCTGTATTGCTCAATGCCGAATCGAGAAATCACGCCAATGGCTGCGGCGACGGGGACGGCGACAAGAAGTCCGACGAACCCGAAGAGTGCGCCGAAGGCGGACAGCGAGAAGATCAGCCAGACGGGATGCAGTCCGACCGAGGAACCGACAAGGCGCGGCGTCAGGATGTTTCCCTCGACGAACTGGCCGGACTGGAAGATTGCATAGACCAGCAGGATCCAGAGCCAGTCTCCCCAGAACTGGAAGAGGGCGAGCCCTAGGGCCAATGCGCCGCCCACCAGTGCTCCGACATAGGGTATGAATGTCAGGGCTCCGGCAACCGCACCCACCACTAGCCCGAAATTCAGCCCCACCAGCATCAGGGCAACGGCATAGTAGATGCCCAGGATCAGGCAGACGGTGCCCTGGCCGCGCACGAAGCCGGCCATGGTCTTGTCAATGTCGGCGGCAATGCGTCGGATTGTCGGCGCGTGGTCGAGGGGCAGGAGCGAGTCCATCTTGGTGACGATTCTGTCCCAGTCATAAAGCAGGTAGAACGCGACCACGGGAACCACGACGATCAGTACCATGAGGTTCACGATGCCCGAAAACGAGGCAATGATCGTGTTCAGGAGTTCGCCGCCCTTGGCCTGAACCGTCTCTCCGAGAGTGGCAAGGGAGCGCCGAATCGTCGAATTCGCGTCCCCGAGTTCCGGGATTCTATCGAGCAGGAACACCTGCAGGTCCGATGCGATCGCGGGTGCCGCTGCCACGAGGCCGGCGGCCTGGTTCAGGAGGGTAGGCAGAATCAGGAGTATCGTGACGCAAAACGCGAATATGGCCAGGAACGTGATGATGCCAGTGGCAATCGCCCGTGAGCACCCGAGCCGTTCCAGCCGGTCCGCGAACGGATCAAGGCAGTAAGCGATGGCCGCGCCGATGACGAAAGGCAGGATGACGTCGCCGAGAAGCCACATGACAGCCAGAAAGACCGCCATGGCGATGCCCCAGGCCGTGAACTGCGTTCTTGCCGCAAGTGCCAACCGATCACTCCCTTTGCGTCCTTACTTGGCAGTCTGTCCGAGTCGGCGCAAGGCGATGGGTGTCCGTCTCCCCGTGTCGCATCTCTTGCGCCTGGTGGAATCTGCGCTTCCAGGCAGGCACCCATGGGTTCGTCGGTGCCTGATGCGGCATTTGGTGACGCTCTTAGGATTGCCAATTTCGCGTCGGTCTCGCGTCTCCGGGAGCGGGCAGTTGCAAACTCTCAACGGCTCCTTGTCCAGCAAGATCGCATGGCGTAATTCGAGGCTGCAATTCGAGGCTGCTACTACTTGAGGAACTTACCCCATGCGCCTTTCCCGTTACTTCCTTCCCGTTCTCAAGGAAACGCCTGCGGAGGCGCAGATCGTATCGCACCGCTACATGCTTCGCGCGGGCATGATCAAGCAGGCCTCGGCCGGCATCTACTCCTGGCTGCCCCTCGGCTTCAAGGTGTTGAGAAAGATCGAGGACATCATCCACGAGGAACAGCAGCGCGCCGGCCACATTCCGATGCTGATGCCCACGCTTCAGTCGGCGGATCTGTGGCGCGAGAGCGGACGCTATGACGATTACGGCGAAGAGATGCTTCGCATCCGGGACCGCCACGACCGCGACATCCTCTACACGCCCACGGCAGAGGAACTCATCACGGACATATTCCGTGCGCACGTCTCTTCCTACCGCGACCTTCCGCTGACGATGTACCAGATCCAGTGGAAGTTCCGGGACGAGATCCGGCCCCGCTTTGGCATCATGCGCGGCCGCGAGTTCTACATGAAGGATGGCTACAACTTCGACTTGACGAAGGAGGACGCCATGCATGCCTACAATCGTCACCTCGTCAGCTATCTTCGCACGTACGAGCGCATGGGGCTGCAGGCGATTCCGATGCGAGCCGATTCCGGACCCATCGGCGGCGACGACACGCACGAGTTTCTCGTTCTCGCCGAGACCGGAGAGTCAGAGGTCTTCTTCGACAACGCCATCACGGAACTGAAGATCGGCGACCGGAAGATCGATTACGGCGACAAGGCGCAGTGCCAGGCCGTGCTCGAGGAATTCACGTCGCGCTATGCCCGAACCGACGAAACCCATGACGAGGCGCTGTTCAACGAGATTCCGGAAGTGAGGCGCCGGTCTGCGCGGGGCATCGAGGTGGGACAGATATTCTATTTCGGAACCAAGTATTCCGAGCCCATGGGCGCCACTGTCCAGGACGCGGACGGAAACGATGTCGCGGTTCACATGGGATCGCACGGCATTGGAGTCAGCCGCCTTCTCGGCGCAATCATCGAGGCAAGCCACGACGAGAAGGGCATCATCTGGCCCGAAGGCGTGACACCGTTTCACGCAGGCATCGTGAATCTCAGGCAAGGGGATGCAGGAACGGACTCGGCCAGCGCACAATTGGAGGCGGCGCTGATCGAACGCGGACTGGATCCGCTCTACGACGATTCCGAAGAGCGGCCAGGAGCGAAGTTCGCAATCATGGACCTGATCGGGCTTCCGTGGAGGATCACGGTCGGACCTCGCGACCTCGCGCAAGGGGTCGTCGAACTGGCGTCGCGGCGAACCGGAGAAAGCGAGAAGCTGTCCGTGGATGCCGCCGTGGATCGCGTGGCGCAGATCTACGGCGCTTGAGCTGCCGGTACCGATGACGCCATACGGACATGCTGCGGCACATGTCGCTGGAGTCGAGTTGCCGGCTTGGGTCCATGCCGATCGCAACCGCAGTCGCGCAGCAATGACCGCAAGCCCGGGTTGGGCAAGGGCACATGAAAGGAAGCAGGAATGACTGGAAGCGCCCTGATCACGTGGGGCGGCTGGGACGGACATGAGCCGGACCAGGTCGCCGAGATCTTTCGCGCCATGCTTTCCGAGGCAGGGTTCGCGGTAGCCGTGACCGACAGCCTCGACTGCCTGGACGAGGTGGAAGCCCTTGGCGCTTTCGACTTGATCGTGCCGGTCTGGACCATGTCGGAACTGTCCCGTGAAAGGGCATCGAACATGTTGTTAATTTCAAAAATATGGACAGGCCGGGCTTGACGAAGACGTTGGCATGATAAATCGTTTAATGATAACAGGTTAGTTATCACAAGACAGAAACTTTCTGCTTGCAACGCGGTCAGGGAATGTCGTATGTCCCGCTCGAACTGGAACCAAGCAGTCACTATTTGATTACGGGATCGGATGCTGGTGAAGGGTCGGATCGGCTTTCCTTCGGAAAGCGGATCCCGTTCGGTCAGGCCGTGACGGGACGGCATGATTCCGCGGACCGGGAGTCCGCCGCCGGTCCTTCCGGGCCGGTCCGGAGCCGCCGGACGTGACGGTGCAGGCGGCGACCTCGGGATCCGCACCGTGCCGTGAACACCGTAGGACTGCAAGCAGGGAGCGAGGACGATGGCGCGCGAGGACGGGATCAGGATCACCAAGAGGTCGGTCGACGCGCTGTCCGTGGACACGGGCGACGCCGTGTTCTGGGACCGGGAGCTGCGCGGATTCGGAGTCCGCGTCCACTCCAGCGGACGCAAGGCCTACGTGGTCCAGACGCGCGGCCCTGGCGGGCGGCTGAAGCGGGTCACGCTGGGGCGGCACGGGGAGATGACCTCGGACGCGGCGCGGCGCAGGGCGGCGGAGGCCATCGACCGGATCAGGCAGGGACTGGAGCCGTTTCCGGCGCCGCCCGCGCCCGATCCCACCGTGGCCGAACTCGCGGCGCGCTTCATGGAGATGCACGTCGCGAAGAACTGCAAGCCGGGAACAGCCGTGACGTTCCGCCAGGCGGTGGAGCGCCACATCCTGCCCGCGCTGGGCGGGCTGAAAGTCTCCGAGGTGGAGCGGCCGCACGTCGCGGACCTGCATCTCGCCATGCGGGACACGCCCAGCCATGCCAACATGACGGTCGACGTCCTGGCGAGGATGCTCCGCCTTGCCGAGGCGTGGGGCATGACGCCGCCCCGGCGGAACCCGTGCAGTTCGGTGCGGCGCTACCGCGTGAAGGGGCGCGAGCGATTCCTGTCGCCGGAGGAGTACCGGAGCCTCGGGCGGGTGCTTGCCGAGGCGGAGGCGGGCGGGACCTGCCTGCCGTCGGGGATCGCGGCGATTCGGCTCCTCGCGCTGACGGGGTGCCGCAAGAGCGAGATCCTCGGGCTGCGATGGGACGACATCGACCGCACGGCGGGCGAGATCCGGATCCGGGACGGCAAGACCGGGCCGCGTCGGGTTCCGCTGACGCCGGCGGTGGAGCGGGTTCTGGCGGGCATCAAGCGCGTCGAGGGCAGCCCGTGGGTGATGCCCGGGCAGGGGCCCGGGGATCACTTCAAGAGCATCGACAATCTCTGGCAGCGGGTGCGGTCTCTCGCCGGACTGGAGGACGTCCGCATTCACGACCTTCGGCATTCGTATGCCTCCAGGGCGCTGGCGACCGGGGAAAGTCTGCCCATGATCGGGCGTCTCCTCGGTCATGGCAAGGTGAAAACGACCGCAAGATACGCCCACCTGGCGCGCGACACCGAGCGGGCGTCGGCGGCGAAGGTCGGCGGCAGCATCGGCGCGGACATCCTTAACGGACGTGACGGGGAGGCGGCCTGACATGGCGCGGCTGAGGAACAGGACGATATCGCGACGGACAATCGCGTCGCTGAAGTCCGACAGGGACACGACGTTCTGGGACCGGGACCTGCCCGGCTTCGGCGTGCGGGTGCATCCTTCGGGCCGGAAGGTCTACGTCGTCCAGAGCCGGGCGCCGGGAGAGGCGGCGACGCGGGTGACGCTTGGCGTTCACGGGGTGCTGACGCCCGAGGAGGCGCGCCGCCGCGCGGCGCTGGTGATCGCGCGGGTCAAGGCGGGCGAGGATCCGGTTCCCGAGCCGCTTGCGGCGAAGCTGGCCGGGACCCCAACGGTCGCCGACCTCGCCGAGCGCTACGTGAAGGAGCATGTCGAGGTGCGCTGCAAGCCCGCGACCGCGGAGGCGTTCAGGCTGGTCGTTCGCAAGCACATCCTTCCGGCGCTCGGGAGCCGCTCGGCGCTTGCGGTCACGCACCGGGAGGTGACGGAGCTCCATCACCGGCTGAGCGAACGACCGATGTCGGCGAACCTGGCGGTGGAGAACCTGTCGCGCATATACAACGCTGCGGAGGACCGGGGCGTTATTCCGGAGGGGAGCAATCCCTGCCGCCTCGTGGTCCGGCATCGTCGTCGCCGCAGGGAGCGGTTCCTGACCGACGCGGAGTTCCGTCGGCTCGGGAAGGTCCTGGACGAGGCGGAGACTTCCAAGGGCGTCTCCGCGAGCGCGGTGGCGGCGATGAGGCTTCTCCTGCTGACGGGCTGCCGCAAGCGGGAGATCCTGAACCTCCGCTGGGACGAAGTGGACCTCGATGCGGGAGAACTGCGGCTCGGCGACAGCAAGACCGGTCCGCGGACCATCGTCCTGTCGCCGGAGGCGGTGTCGGTGCTGTCGCGGATCCCGCGGCTCGAGGACAACCCCCACGTGATTCCAGGGCGGGTCCGGGGCCAGCCGCTGCGCAACCTGAACGGACCCTGGGCGGTCGTGTGCGCCCGCGCAGGTCTCGATGACATGCGCATTCACGACATGCGTCACTCATACGCCTCCCGGGCGCTGGCGCTGGGGGAGAGCCTTCCGATGATCGGTCGCCTGCTTGGTCATTCGGAAGTGGAGACGACCGCAAGATACGCTCACCTGGCGGAGGATTCGGTCCGGGACGCGGCGGTCCGCGTGTCGGACAGCATCGCGTCCGACTTCCTGGTCGAAAGCGGGTTTGTCGGCCCTGACGCTCCTGACTGACCCGGCTGCGGCCGTGCGAACGGGCACCGGGGCCACCGACGTGAAATCGGGGCTGCAATGCCAGGGGCCGATCCTGTAGGAGGGGTGCCGGGGAGGCGCGGCGTTCAACGCAGGATCGTGCCGGACGAGGAACGGCCGAAGGAATGGATCATGGCGAGCAACGCGGAAACGAAGAGCCTGGCGGTGCTGATCGACGCCGACAACACCAGCGCGAAGCACGCGCAGGCGATATTCGACGAGATCGTCAAGCTGGGCGAGGCAAACGTGCGGCGCATCTACGGAGATTTCTCGGGTGGCCGTCTGTCCGGTGGGACGGGGCCATCCAGTCGCTTGCGATCCTGCAGCACCAGCAGCGCAGAAACTCGCGGGGCAAAAACGCCTCCGACATAGCGCTGGTCATCGACGCAATGGACATGATGCACAAGGGCACCCTCGATGGCTTCGTGCTGGTCAGTTCGGACAGCGACTTCACGCGCCTTGCGCAGCGGCTGCGGGAGGATGGCCTTGTCGTGTACGGCTTCGGAGAGCGCAAGGCGGTGGAGGCCTTCCGCAACGCCTGCAGCCGGTTCATCTACGTGGAGAATCTCCTGGAGGCCGAGCCAGACAAGGGCGACAGGGCAACGGCTAAGGCGACGGCACAGAAGAAGGATGCTCCGCGAAAGGCGCGGAAGATTATCGCGGACGCCATCGGGGAGCCGGACGCCGACGGATGGGAGAGCCTGGGCAGCGTCGGGCAGCGGATACAGGGCGCGCATCCGGACTTCGACCCGCGCAGCTACGGCTGCGCGAACCTGAGCACCCTGGTCGAGAGGTCCGGCGGGTTCGACATCCGGAAGAACGCGGACAACGTCCATGTCCGGCGCAAGGCCGCTGCGCGAAAGGGATCAGGCACGGCCAGAGGCCCGGCGGCGTGACATCTGCGGGAAGCATGCGAAGGCGCGGGCCGGGCGTAGCCCGTCTCATCGGGATCGCGGGTTGGACGGCGAGCGGCGCGGTTTCCGCCACCTGAGCGTCGTTCCGGAAATCGCGCGTCGACTGAAGGAGCCGGATTGTTGACCAGAGAGATCAGGACGGATAGCGTGTCGGTGCATCGGAATGGGGGACCGGATGACGGTGCGGTCAGGGCGATCCGTGCACGACGGCCCGTCACGCGGGATCCCGTCAAGCACGTTTCGGTCGAGGAAACGGGCACGGAAACCGGTCGCGAAACCTACTCTTGAATCGCTGTTCAAGGACCGTGCGTCAGGCGCCAACCAGGCCGAGGCCGCGTCCCGGCAGGATCGAGAGCTGCGCCTCGAAGGGCGGCGTCTTGGCCGCCTGCGCGGCGGCACGCTGCGGATCACGTGCGGCTGCGGACATTCCGGCGACGTCCCGGTCGTCGCCCTCGTCGCCCGGCACGGAGAGGACGCCCGCGTACGGGACGCGATTGCCTCGATGCGATGCAGCGGCTGCGGCGCGCGGCGCGTCCAGGAGGTCCGCTGGCTCTCCTGATCGTTGCTGCCGGATGCCGCGCGACATCTCGCCCGGAACGCGGGCAAGTGCCGCTGTCGCGAATCGACGCGAAGGGCGAGCGCAAGCGCGTTCGGGCTACGCGGATGTCGCGTGCCGTGACGGCGGTCTACGCAATTCCCGCATACCTGGAGGGGAGAGTGCAAACGCGTGCAAGAAGGTCAATTGGCGGCATCGCGCTTGCGATCGTGCCGGACGATGCAGGGACGCCTGTCGGAGGCGGATGACGACACTCCGCTGGCCGGTCTTCAGGGTGATCCAGGTGGAGGGGCGCGTCATGGACGCGTGGCGGGGTGCAGCCATGGCCATGTCCTGACGCCATGCCGGTCGGTGCGCTCCACCACGATCGCGTCCGACAGTTCCCCGTCGATGGACTCCGCCAGGAACCGTACGCGGGCGGCGATGGTCTTGCGGGCCTCGTCGTCCCGATCCCAGAGCTGTGCCTCCCTGCACTCGAACATGGCCGCGCACTCCGCCAGGACCTTGGGATGTGTGTGGAGCCAGCGGACGAACGCCACCGCATCGGGCGCCTCCGTCCACAGGTCGCCGAACAGCGCGAAGTAGTCCGTCGCGTTGTCCGGTTCGGCGAGGTTCGTGGCATGCCACATCGGGACCGGAAGCGGGTCCGGCGTTCCGCAGATGATCTCCGCGATGTAGCGGTTCCCGACGAAACCTTGCCGGAGGCACGTAGCCGCCGCGCTGTACTCTCCCTCGATCAGCCGGAGGAGTCCCAGCTCGTACTGCAGCGACGGCTCCTCGTACCGGAACTCGACCAGGAGCGCGCGCGCCTCGTCGAGCCTTCCGGCGCGCAGGAGGGCGGAGCCGAGCAGGTGGCGGATCCCCTGGTTGTCCCCCGGATTCCAGGCGAGCATCGCGTTCATCAGGTCGACGGCCTCGTTCCACTCGCCGAGATGCAGGTGGCACAGCACGAGACCGTGGGCGGTCCGGAAGAACGGCCGGTTTTCGAGACGGCTCCACTCGATGAGGTCGGCGTACCCCGGGGGGATAGCCGCTTCGCAAAGCGAGAATCCGGCCAGGTACGCGTCGTACGCGCATTTCGGCATGCCCTCGTCCAGCAGCGCGTTTCCGATGTGCGCATGCGCGTCGATGAACCACGGATGCCGTTCGGCGAGATCCCGCAATCCGTCCATGTAGCGATCCCGGCCGATCCGGCCGCAGTCGCGGTCGTCGAGGAGGCGGTCGAATTCCTCCACGCACGCGTCGTGTTCCAGCGGGTATAGAAATCGTGCGGTGTCTTCGAAGAATTCGAGATGCAGGCTCATGATCCCTCCCGGCGGCGCTGTCGGCGGTTTCCGTGTCGTTTCCCGGAATTCGTCGCTTGCCGCAAGGACCAACGGGGTGAGAATCCGGATTTGCGGGGTGGATACCCCAGTGGAGCCACGGGTGCCGCCAATGTCATGTGGGCAGCGGGATGGGATGACGGAACGACGTCACAATGATCGCTATTGCTGTGGATGCAGGAAATTTGCACCATTCCGGGCTCACCAAGACGTTGTCTTCTGCGAGTTCCCCATGCCTTTGCGAGCTGTTGGTTCCTGGCCATGAACGACTTCGCCGAAAGGGGCACGAACTGACCAATCAGGTAGCGGGTGCACGCTGAACTTAGCAGCGAGACAGCGCGGGTTGAACTCGTCGAGGCAGGTGCGGAGCGAGGGGTGCTGGACATAGGGCCGGTGGGCAATGCACAACGGATCGAGTTTCAGGATAGCAATCGGCAGGCGGGATTTACTTCCGTACTTGGTGAGGCGTCGACGGGGCAGCGTGGCAGGGATAGGCAGGCAAGTGGTGGACATGCAATGGGACTGGATAGGCTGGGTTGTGGCAGCAATTGCAACGATGTTTGCGATCAGAGGATCAATCCGCTTTGACATCAATGAATGGTTGAAGGATCGACGGAGGCGGCAAGAGGAGCAACTTGAAAACCTGTGCCCTCACATTTCCGTGTTTAAGAAAGATGGGAAGTTCGTGATTCGATCCACTTACATTTCGCCGCCCGGCACCGAAGCGTGGCAATGTCAGATGTGTGGTCACGTGACATATGACGGGCATGCGATTGAACAAGGACAGAGGTACTGGGCCGAGAATCCGGACGAGTTGATGAAACGAAACAAGCGGATCAAGAAACTGGCAAGGAAACTCGGTCGCATATGAGGAAGTTCATGTATTGCCACACGCTTTCGGAGTGGCAATTTTTTGGGGGGGTCATTTACCTGACAAAGCGGAGGGCCTTTCTCGCTCCTCGTTGCGCTTCCGCTCTGCTTAGTCGGGTACGATCGTTTAAGTGATCCCCAGCAACAGGGAGAGCACTGTGCATCAGGAGCAGACTGTAGGTGTATTTCTGGACTTCCCCGTGGTGGGAGAGGACGGACGTATCGATCGTGTCTACCCGAGGGCAAACTTCTCAGAGCTGATATCGCAGGTTCGCAGATGCGAACCAGGCCACCTGAAAATGGTCGGGGTGATCATGGTTGTTGATGCCCTGATTACCCGCATCAAGGAGGCGGGCCTGGGCGTGGAATCAGGCATGAAGGACCCCTTGACCAAGGAGAAGGCTCCGAACGCGACCGGCGAGTTGTTCCCGTTCGACGACCGGCTCAGGAAATTCAGGTGCGACAGGAATCTCGTCGTCCACAACTTTCTCTGGAAAAATACGGACGTCATCTCGGAGGAGATCATGGATCGGAGTTGCAAGCTGATGGACGATTTACTGCATCACTTCATCGAAGTGCGTCCTGATCCAGACTCTCCAGAAGCGATTACTCTTCGATTTCCCGATATTTGGAATCTCGAGACACACGCTCCCGGCCACGGCCGGAACTCCAAGACGAAGGGCAGCTGACATCAGGGTCCATAGCGTACGGGTGCGGTTTCCCGCAGCGCTCTTCGCCATGATGAGGATTTGTTGGAAGAGAGGGCAAGAGACCCGCGACCAGAGACTATCTGTATAAGGTCCGTTAGAGCGGTGTCTACGGATGGGGCGGGTCGGCGCTTACTCAGGCATATAATCTCCCGATTTTCAGTGATGCATGAGTATCCAGCACAACCAAGCTAGTGTTTGACCCCTACTGCAAAGGTTCGTTGTTCATATCCAGTATCATGGAGGCAAATACGGGGCCGATGGCGCGGGCTTGACCTTCCCACTTGACGGCGCATCGCTGTCACCTGACCAGCGCGACCGGAACTCGAACGATCGACGCATTGGGCCGGTCGGTCTCACGTCCGGCGCCGTTGGAGGTTCCGCGTGTAGTCGCATACCGGGTAGTTCGAACATCCCAGGAAACGGCCGAACCTCCCCATCCTTGTCTCCAGCCAGCCGTCGCATTTGGGACATCTCTTGATCGACGCCCCGCAGTCTCGGCAGCGAAACGCGCTGCCTGTCCTGACCGGCAGTCCGGTTCCGCACATCGGGCACGGGCGCCCGATGTGCTCGCAACGAGGCCAGTTGGAGCAGCCGTAGAAGACGCTGTCGCCACGGGCGCTTTCCCGTCGTTCCAGGCGCCCTTCCTTGCAGTGTGGGCAAGGAACCTCGCGCTCGGGCAGGCGGCCGAACACGGTCACGTCCCTTTTGATGGCGATGAGTTCCGTGGCAAACGCGGACGGGGGGCCGCCCTCGGTTAGCAGGAACACATGCCGACGCGCGCGCGTCAGCGCGACATAGAGCAGCCGTCTCTCCTCGGCATTGGGATGAGCCTCGGGTGCCGCCATCACCAGGTCCAGCAACGGGTCGTCCGCGATCTCGACCGGAAACCCGAACTTGCCGGCGCACAGCCCGAGCACCACCGCGTAGTCGGCTTCAAGTCCCTTGGCGCGGTGCACCGTCATGTAGGTGAAGCGGAGTCGCGGATACTGCCTGCCCAGGCTGGCGAGGTTCCGGGGCTTCAGGTGACGGTAGCGGCCCAGCAGCAGCACCTCGGAGGTCCCTTCGTGCCCCTTGGCATCCTCGTCGATGCGGTCGAGCGCCTCCTTCAGCAACGAGAGGCCGTCCTTGCCGGGAAGGCCGACATGCACCGCCGGCCCGTCGGCCTTGTACGTCGCGTTCACCGTCTTTCGGATTTGCGCAGGGTTGCGCAGCACGAATTCCGTCGCGACGGCGGAGATGCGGTCCGCGCACCGGAAGGTGGTTCCCAAGTCGATCCGCTCGTGCTCGCCGAACCGGTCACCGAATTCCCGCATGACGGCGATGTCCGAACCGCCGAACCGGAATATCGCCTGCCAGTCGTCCCCGACCGCGAACAGCTGCGCCCCCGGAGAGCTGTCGAGCAACGCCTTCAGCAGACGCGCCCGGGCCGGGGAGATGTCCTGGAATTCGTCGACCAGGATGTATCCGAAGGGGATCCGGTACCGGCCGGCCTCCACGTGTTCCGTCGCCCTGCTGATCATGTCGTGGAAGTCGATCTCGCCCGTCCGGGCCAGCGTCTTCTGGTAGCGCTCGAAGACAGGCCCGAACACCGCCAGAAACGTGTCCGCCCGCCCGTCGTCACCGAGAGCACGGGCCCGTTGGGCGACCTCTTCCAGGGAGAGCCTGCTTCCCTTGAAGTGCTGCAGGAAGGTCGCCAGGAGGCGGATGAACGGGTCGACCCGCCCCTGGTCCTCGAGCAACGCGAACACGCGGTCCCGGGGAATCGGTGCCAGCTGCACGCCGCGGGTCGCCAACTTCTCCTCGAGGTTCCGGATTAGCCGGCCTTCGGCGCGCTCACGCGTGAGTGTCTCGATCAGGACCGTGCCCCGTTCGGCGTGCACCTTCCGCTTCCACGCCATCTCCTCGTGGTACTTCTCCCGATCGACAAACGGCGCCGTGTCTCCCTTTGCGTCGATCCCGAAATGCTCGATGTAGATGCCGTGGTCCGGGAGAAAGAAGTCGGGCTTGTACTGGCGCCTCTCGGCCGTCGCCGTATCGTGCTCGTACGGCGCTTCATATTGGTAGGCGATGCCGTTGAGATGGAGGAAGTTCGCGATCTCGCATTCCTCGTAGCTCTTCACCTCGTCGCCCTTCAGCGAGCGGATTTCGTGCTTGCGGATGTAGTCCCAGTACGCGCCCCAGGACTTGAACTCGTGCGGGCTCCTGTAGGGCGCGAACTGGTCCTGGAACCATTCCACCACGCCTTCCGAAAGTGAGCCGTCGGCCTGGAGATCCGAAACGATGCCTTTGAGCTGGTCGAACAGGGCCCGGTCGCTTTCCGCCGACCGGGCCAGCGCGGGACGCCTGCCTTCGACTTCACCGACTATTGCCATGCCCAGGCTGTGGAATGTCCGGACCGTTGCGGCCTGCGCGGCCGCCCCGAGGCGATTGCCGATGCGCTCCTGCATCTCGTTCCGGGCGTCCCGCGCGAAGGCGAGCAGCAGGAGTTCGGAGGGCTTCCGGAATCCACGGCGAACAAGCCACCCTGCCTTCGCCACGATGACCGAGGTCTTGCCGCTGCCCGCAGCGGCGACCACGAGGTTGCGACGTTCGTCGACAACTACCGCCTTGCGCTGCTCGTCCGTGAGCGGCCTGGCCTCGATCCTGTCGAACAGGTCGCGGGACCGGACAAGCTCGTTCGCGACGAACGTCTCGTTGGCTCTGGCGCGGGCGTCGCCCGGCGATTCCAGGAATGCCAGGATTTTGCTCAGCATCTGGAATTCCGGGGCATCGGACATGGCCTCCGGCCAGCACCTGACAAGCCCGTCCGTCGCGGCCCTCGCGTCCCGTTCGAGGGTTCTGATGTCGTCGGAATGGACGTAACGCGGCGGGTCGGCAAGGCTGTCCATCCGGTCGCTCACGTCGCGAAGCGCATCTATCCGCGATGCCAGCCATTGGCGCCACCAATCGGCCATCGCCTTCTCGATCGCGTCGGCCAACGTGACCGCCTGGGTTCGGGCAAGGCCCGACGCGGTCGCGGCGCCCGCTGCAAGCTCCAGCCTTGCGCCGCCCCAGCGCCGGCCCGCCTTCAGCTGGACCGCCTTGATGTCGCGCAGGGGGATCTCCCTTGATCGCAGCCAGAAACTCAACTTGACGCTTTCCGCGTTCACCGTCGCCGCCCTGGCCTGTCCCGGGCGGAACAGGGCGAACAGCAGCGAGGCTACGCCTCGTCTCCTGGCCATGAAGACGCGCGTGGTCCGGACCCTTGCAGGCGGGTCGGGTGTTGCCGCACGGTCCGGTCCGGACCCGGCGGTCAATGGTGGCGGCGAGATTCTCCTTGGCACAGGCCGTTTACCCGGCATCCCGACAGCAACCGCCTTCGTGAGATACGCGGAAGCCGCTTACGCGTCGTGCCCGGGCAATGGCATGGCCCCGGCTAAGGAAGCCGGTCGGGCTTCCCAGGTTGCTCGTGGGGCGGTGAGTCTCATTCATTTGGCGCGGCCCTCGACGGATTCCGGTCCGGGTCGCTTGCAGGACTTCACGGTCATGGGGGTCTTTCCCGGTGCCGGAATGCGGACAGGACCGGACCGCAATGTATCCCCCTTTGCGAAATTCAGAAGGCATTTAAGACAACACTTGCCCGTCGAAAGTTCAATTTGATTGCGCGCTTTCGTATCGGACGCCTCGAGGCGATTTCAAGGCAAGTGTTTCCGTGTGCCATGCGAGGGCGCGTCTCTGAGTAGGCACTAACCCTGTCCAGAAAAGTCGTGGAAAACTGGCCTTGGCTCTCGGCCTTGACAGATGTCGCTACCGCAGCAAAACCGAGCAAAAAAAATTCTGGAACTCGTGGTGCTCCACCTACTTCAGTTCTACAGTCATTGCAAGTTCACCGGACAGCTGCAGAAGCCAGCAAGTAGCACATGAGCGGGACTCCCCACCATCTGTAAAGGGGACTTTCGGCGGCCTTCCTGCCCGCCGCCACGGGTCCGGAGCCTGGACTGATCGGGCTTCATGCGGCAGGGCGCTGCCCCCGGCCCTGGTGATCGGCCACGAAGGTCGTCCC
>JAJEGW010000108.1 GCA_022819605.1 Silicimonas sp.
TGACGTTGTGGCTGATGGCGAGATGTCAAAGCCCGGCCACGCGATCTACATCGAGGAACGTCTGACCGGCTTTGAGCAGCGCCCCGGCCACGACACCGGCTATTATGCCGAAGAAAAGGCCGCATTTCCCGAGTATTACGAGGACTATTTCGCGCGCGCCCATCTGGGCGGCGCTATCGCGCCCGCGCATCCGGTCTGCTGTGTCGGACCGGTGAGCTATGTCGGTCAACATGCATTGCAAAAGGATCTGGCCAACCTGCGCGCAGCCTGCACGAAGCACGGCGTAGAAGAGGCGTTCATGCCCAGCGCCGCTGTCACCGGCGTCGGGTTCAACGAATTCTACGCCAGCCAGGAAGAGTACATGTATGCAGTCGCCGATGCGCTGGCCGAAGAATACAACACGATCATTGATGCCGGTTTTTTGCTTCAGGTCGATGATCCCTTCCTGCCGAATGTCTACATGGACAAATCGCTCGACGAGAACGAGCGGCTCGAAAAGGCGAACCTGTTTGTCGAGGCCGTGAACCACTCGATCAGGGGAATCCCTCAGGAAAGGATTCGATACCACACGTGCTATGGCATCAATCAGGGCCCGCGGATTTACGAGCCTGACCTTCCGATGATGGTGAACGAAGTGTTGAAGGTGAACGCCGCGGCCTATTCGTTCGAGGCCGGGAACCCGCGGCATGAGCATGAGTATCATCTGTGGGAACATGTCGATCTGCCCGAAGGCAAGCTGCTGATGCCCGGTGTCATTACCCATGCCTCCAGCGTTGTTGAGCATCCCGAGTACATCGCCGAGCGCATTGTCCGGTTCGCGGATCGCGTTGGTCGTGAAAACGTAATCGCGTCAGCCGATTGCGGGTTTTCAAGTCAGGCGATCTACAAGACGGAAGTCGAGAACCGGGTTGTGTGGGCGAAGCTCAAATCGCTGTCCGAAGGGGCCGCCCGGGCAAGCGATTTGCTCTGGGGGCAGGCCGACCGCCGGGGGGAGTCCTGAACGCACGTAGGGGCACTTGCGACCGCAGTCGGAGCCATGTCGAAGGCGCGCGGCGCCGGAACGGTGCTTGACCTGCCTGTCGCGGTTAGCCGACGTCGCACTGGAATAAAGAAAGGGAACTCATGAAAGTCGTCGTTATCACAGGTGGAAACAAAGGTCTTGGTTTGGCGCAGACCAAACGCTTCCTTGACGACGGATGGCAGGTTCATGTCGTTGCCCGGACCTCCGGCGATCTGGATCGCCTTGGTGATGGGGACTTCGTGTTTCATCCGGCTGACTTGACCGACTGGCGCGACACCGGTTGGCTGGATCGGGTGAACGAGGCGGCGGGCGGGATTGGTGCGCTTGTCAACAATGCCGGCATGCATCTCAAGAAGCCAGTTTGGGAGGTCACACCCGATGAGCTTGAACTGCGGTTGGATCTGAATGTGAAAGCGGTCTTTCGCGCATGTGGGCGGTTTGTCGAGTTGAACCGAGAGCGGGGAGCGGGTGCAATCGTCAATATCTCTTCGATGGGCGGGAAAATGGCCTTACCAGGATCTGCCGCTTATGTGACCTCGAAGACGGCTGTCATTGGCCTGACCCGGTCGGTTGCCGTTGACGCTGCAGCCTATGGAATTCGTTGTAACGCTGTGTGTCCGGGCTTCATCGATACCGACATGACACGGGCTGTTTTGGAAAAGGACCCCGAAAGGCGTGTGAAGATCGAGGCCCGGATCCCGGGCGGCAAGTTCGGTACGCCCGAGGATGTTGCCGACGCAGTGTTCTATCTGGCCAGCGACTGGTCGTCCTATGTCAACGGGGTCGCGCTGCCCGTGGATGGCGGATACTTCATAGGGTTCTAGCCCATGCGCTACACCAAGTCCCTTCTGGCCGACGCGCGCAGGATTGAAATCGAGTCGGCCGAAATGCCGGATGAGACCGCGGAAGACGCCATTCGGCTGCGTCTTGCCATGGCCAGCATTTGCGGCACTGACATGCATTACTTCCGGCATTTCGCGAATGCCGGTTTCCAGCTCGATCATCCGGTATGTCTTGGCCACGAAGCATGCGCCTATGTTGAAAACGCGAACGGTCACCCGTTCGCGAATGGCGCACTGGTGGCCATCAACCCGGTCATCGAATGCGGCACGTGCGAAAGATGCGCGACGGGTGACATCAACATGTGCGCCAGAAAGAGATTTCCCGGGTCGGCGACCACGAAGCCGCATATCGACGGGTTTTTCCGCCAGTATTTCGACTTTCCGGCGCGCTGCTGCCGGGTGGTCGATCAGACGGTGCGCCCGGACCATCTGACATTTGCGGAACCACTCGCCTGCGCGATGCATTCGGTGAATGTCGCGGGGATCACGGCCGGTCAGAAGGTGCTGGTCACGGGATGCGGCCCGATGGGGCTCTTGGCCACCCTTGCCGCTACGGCCCGTGGCGCGGAGGTCGAGGTCACGGACCTGAAGCCCGACTGCATCGCGGCGGCAGAGGCGCTCGGCGCAACATGTGGCTATGTGATTGGCCAAAGCGGCCCGCCGTCGAACGGCTATGACACGGTGATCGAGGCTTCAGGCAGCCCGCACGCGTTCAATCAGGCGCTGGACGCGGCCAGAAAACAGGGCACCATTGGCATTCTGTCCCTTATCCAGCCGACCGCGGTGCCAATTAACCTGCATCTCAACGCGCTGAAAGAAATCCGGTCGGTCGGGTCGATCCTCTTTACCCGCGAATTTGATGAGGCCGTCGTGCTGATCGAAAGCGGCACGGTCGAATTTGACGCGATCACAGCCCGTCGTTTCGCGATCAGCGAAACTCAGGCGGCCTGCGAACTGGTGGCTGAGGGGCATGCCGTTGGAAAAGTGCTCATTCAACCGGAATGAGGTGCCTTGCAATTGCGTTGAGATACCGCATCGCTCATCGGGCAGAGGCGGTGCCTGCATCGCATGACGCGTTCGGCCCGATACGTGATCAGACGTGAACGCACTGCGCAAATCGCGCGGAATGCAGGAGGGCGGTCTTGCTTTGACCGGGCTCAGCGAGGCGGGCCACTGTCAATTCGCGGTCGGCGACGGTTCGCGACAGGTCAGAGCACGACCTTGCCACCACGATTGATCTTGACGCGGGGGACAATCGCCTCGTCCCGCTTCTCCTTGAACTCATCGGGTCCCGGCTGTTCCAATCGTAAAGTCCTTCAACCGATTGCATCCCGATCCTGCCATTGAAGCAACCGAGAATGGTCAGACTTGATGGCTGATGACAGACTTTGTCATGCGAGTGTGATCTTCTATCGGCCCTTAAACTCAGGCGCACGTTTGTTCATAAAGGCATCAATGCCCTCCTTGCCGTCTTCGGTGGCGAAAAGCGCACCAAGAACGCGCTGTTCCAGAGTGAGGCCCGCGGACATTGCGGCATCAAGCCCGTCATCGACCACGCGCTTGGCTTCTCTCAGCGCGATGGGCGCCATGGTGGAC
>JAJEGW010000180.1 GCA_022819605.1 Silicimonas sp.
ACGGCGGAGCTGATCGCGCCGATCGCGATGGAGACGGGCCTGCGCTTCGCCATCCGCGAGGGCGGGCGCACCGTCGGCTCCGGCGTGGTCACCGCCATCCTCGAGTGACAAGGGAGCCGCCGCGAGCCGGCAGGAGCGCCGAAGTTCGGGCAAGGCCCGGAAAGAGTTCGAAGTGGAGCCACAGGCTCCACCTCTCAACGAAAGGACAAGACAATGGCAGTTGCCAGCCAGAACATCCGGATCCGCCTGAAGGCGTTCGATTACCGTGTGCTTGATGCCTCGACGCAGGAAATCGTGAGCACGGCCAAGCGCACCGGCGCGACCGTGCGTGGCCCGATTCCGATGCCGAACGAGATCGAGAAGTTCACGGTGCTTCGAGGTCCGCATGTTGACAAGAAATCACGGGACCAGTTCGAGATCAGGACGCACAAGCGCCTTCTCGACATTGTCGATCCGACGCCACAGACAGTGGACGCGCTCATGAAGCTCGACCTCGCGGCAGGCGTGGACGTCCAGATTTCCGTATAGGGAGAGCGATCAGATGTTGCGCTCCGGTGTAATTGCAAAAAAGGTCGGCATGACCCGGCTCTTCATGGATGACGGGAAGCAGGTTCCCGTGACCGTTCTCCAGTTGGACAAGCTCCAGGTGGTTGCACAGCGTACGCCCGAACGGGACGGATATGCGGCCGTTCAGCTCGGTGCAGGTGCGGCCAGGGCCAAGCGAACCTCGCAGGCAATGCGAGGCCACTTTGCCGCTGCAAAGGTGGAACCCAAGCGGAAGATCGCGGAATTCCGCGTCGACCCGGAAAACCTGATCGAAGTGGGCGAAGAGATCACGGCGAACCACTATTTCGAAGGCCAGTTCGTTGACGTGAGCGGCACGTCGATCGGCAAGGGCTTTGCCGGAGCCATGAAGCGCCACAACTTTCGCGGTTTGCGCGCGTCGCACGGGGTCTCGATCAGTCACCGGTCCCATGGATCGACCGGCCAGTGCCAGGATCCGGGACGCGTGTTCAAGGGCAAGAAGATGGCCGGCCAAATGGGTGCCGTGCGTGTGACCACGCAGAATCTCCAGGTGGTCCGCACGGATGCAGATCGTGGCTTGATCATGGTCAAGGGCGCGGTTCCGGGATCCAAAGGCGGATGGGTCACCATAAACGACGCCGTCAAGAAGCCGATGCCGGACAACGTGATCCTCCCTGCCGCGCTCAAGTCGGACGCTGCAGCTGCCGCAAAGGCCGCAGAGGAAGCTGCTGAAGCCGCTGCTGCCGAAGCAGAAGCCGCTGCAGCAGGGGCGGCAGAGGCGGAACAGGCAGCCCTCGCAGCAGCGGAAGCGAAGGCGGCGAAGTTGGACATGGTGGCAGAAGCCGAGGCCGCTGAAGCAGGAACTGCCAAGTCCAACGAGGCGGAACGGAAGGACGGTGAGGAATGAAATTCGACGTGATTAAGCTCGACGGCAAGACGACCGGGTCGGTCGAACTCGGAGACGAGATATTCGGCCTCGAACCCCGCGCCGACATCTTGCACCGTGTTGTCCGCTGGCAAAGAAACAAGGCTCAAGCCGGCACGCACAAGGTCAAGACCCGATCTGAAACCAGCTACGCCAGGAGCAAGATCTATCGCCAGAAGGGGACGGGCGGGGCACGCCACGGCGACCGGAACGCGCCCATATTCCGCAAGGGCGGCGTCTACAAGGGCCCGACGCCGCGCAGCCACGCTCACAAGCTGACCAAGAAATTCAGGAAGCTCGGTCTGCGCCACGCGCTGTCATCGAAGGCCGCGACCGGAAATCTCGTCATTTTGGATGCGGCAACCGCGAAAGAGCCCAAGGCGGGGGTCCTTGCCAAGAAGGTCAGGGATCTCGGATGGAGGCGCGCCCTGATCATTGACGGTGCCGAGGTGGACCAGAATTTCGCGCTGGCCGCCTCCAACTTGCCCGATGTCGACGTGCTGCCGTCCATGGGCGCCAATGTCTATGACATCCTGAGAAGTGACACGCTGGTGATCACGAAGGCGGGTGTCGAAGCTCTGGAGGCCCGATTGAAATGAGCGCGACCGCAGACCAGTATGACGTGATCCGAAAGCCGGTTGTCACCGAGAAGTCGACCATGGCATCCGAGAGCGGTGCCGTAGTGTTCGAAGTGGCGATGGACAGCACCAAGCCCCAGATCAAGGAAGCCGTCGAAGGTCTCTTTGGCGTGAAGGTGAAAGCGGTAAACACGACGATCACGAAGGGAAAGGCCAAGCGGTTCCGCGGCATCATCGGTCGCCGCAAGGACGTGAAGAAGGCATACGTGACGCTTGAAGAAGGCAACACGATAGACGTAACCACCGGTCTCTGATAGAAGGCCGCGAATGCACGGCCCCCATGAAGGGGGCCGAGCTTGTTTGAAACCGGGTCACTGACCCAAGGCAGACGGAAGACAGGAAGCATGGCACTCAAGTCGTACAATCCAACGACGCCTGGCCAGCGAGGGCTGGTGCTGATCGACCGTTCGGAGCTTTGGAGCGGCCGGCCGGTCAAGTCCCTGACAGAGGGTCTGGCAAAGAAGGCTGGACGGAACAATACCGGACGGATCACGATGCGGCGTCGTGGCGGGGGCGCGAAGCGCCTCTATCGCATCATTGATTTCAAGCGAACCAAGCGCGACATGGAGGCGACGGTGGTTCGGATCGAATTCGATCCGAACCGAACGGCCTTTGTCGCGCTGATCGAGTACAAGGATGGTGAGCAGGCTTACATCATCGCGCCGCAAAGACTCGGTGTCGGAGACAAGGTCGTCTCCGGCGACAAGGTCGACGTGAAGCCCGGCAATGCGATGCCGTTCACGGGCATGCCGATCGGTACCATCGTCCACAATATCGAGCTTAAGCCGGGCAAGGGCGGGCAAATTGCGCGGGCAGCAGGTTCGTATGCGCAGTTCGTCGGTCGTGATGGAGGCTATGCCCAGATCAGGCTCTCCTCGGGCGAGCTCCGGATGGTGCGCCAGGAATGCCTGGCGACGGTCGGTGCGGTCTCCAACCCGGACAATTCAAACACGAATCTGGGCAAGGCTGGCCGCAACCGAAACCTGGGCAAGCGGCCAAGCGTGCGCGGTGTCGTCATGAACCCGGTCGACCACCCGCATGGCGGCGGAGAAGGCCGAACTTCGGGCGGCCGCCATCCGGTCAGCCCATGGGGCAAGCCGACCAAGGGCGCACGCACCCGCAACAAGAACAAGGCGTCGTCGAAGTTGATCCTGCGTTCGCGCCACGCCCGGAAAAAGAGGCGCTAGCACATGAGCCGTTCAGTTTGGAAAGGACCTTTCGTCGACAGCCATGTCCTCAAGAAGGCCGAAAAGTCACGGGAGTCCGGACGGAACGAGGTCATCAAGATCTGGTCCCGTCGTTCAACCATCCTGCCGCAATTCGTCGGACTGACCTTCGGGGTATACAATGGCCGGAAGCACATTCCGGTTCTGGTGACCGAAGAGATGATTGGTCAGAAATTCGGCGAGTATTCGCCGACACGAACCTACTATGGTCACGCGGCCGACAAGAAGGCAAAGAGGAACTAGGCCATGGGCAAGGGCAAGAATCCGCGCCGCGTGGCGGAAAACGAGGCGATGGCGAAGACGCGAATGCTCCGCACGTCGCCTCAAAAGCTGAATCTGGTTGCGGCAATGATCCGAGGCAAGAAAGTCGAGAAGGCCATGTCCGATCTCGCCTTTTCGAAGCGGCGGATTGCAATCGATGTAAGGAAGTGTCTTCAGGCCGCAATTGCCAATGCAGAAAACAACCACAGCCTGGACGTGGATGAACTGGTCGTCGCCGAAGCGTATGTGGGAAAGAACCTCGTGATGAAGCGTGGCCGCCCGCGGGCACGGGGTCGTTTCGGACGGATCAAGAAGCCGTTCTCCGAGCTAACCATCAAGGTCCGCCAGGTCGAGGAGCAAGCGTAATGGGACAGAAAGTCAACCCGATCGGAATGCGTTTGCAGATAAACCGGACCTGGGACAGCCGTTGGTACGCGAACACCAAGGAATACGGGGATCTGCTGCTTGAGGACGTAGAGATGCGCGCGTTCATCAAGGAAGAGTGCAAGCAGGCGGGCGTTTCGCGCGTCATCATTGAGCGACCGCACAAGAAGTGTCGCGTAACCGTCCACACGGCGCGGCCGGGCGTTATCATCGGCAAGAAGGGTGCGGACATCGAATCGCTGCGTCGCAAGCTTGCAGGCATGACGGAAAGCGAATTGCACCTGAACGTTGTCGAGGTGCGCAAGCCCGAACTCGATGCGCAGCTTGTTGCCGAATCGATTGCCCAGCAGCTTGAGCGGCGCGTGTCGTTCCGCCGGGCCATGAAGCGGGGCGTGCAGAACGCGATGCGCATGGGTGCGCTGGGCATTCGCGTGAACGTCGCCGGCCGCCTGGGCGGTGCCGAAATCGCGCGAACGGAATGGTACAGGGAGGGTCGGGTGCCGCTGCACACCCTTCGGGCGGACGTCGATTACGCACTGGCTGACGCTCCGACCCCCTATGGCATCATCGGAGTCAAGGTCTGGATCTTCAAGGGCGAGATCATGGAGCACGATCCGCAGGCACGCGATCGCCGTCATCAGGAACTGCAGGACGGTCCCGCGCCTCGCGGCGCAGGCCGTGGTCGCAACTAGGGAGCCAGAAAGATGCTGCAGCCAAAGCGCACAAAGTTCCGCAAGATGCACAAGGGCCGAATCCATGGCGAGGCCAAGGGTGGCTCGGACCTGAACTTCGGCACTTACGGCCTCAAGGCGATCGAGCCTGAGCGGGTCACTTCACGGCAGATCGAGGCAGCCCGGCGGGCAATGACACGCCACATGAAGCGTCAGGGCCGCGTCTGGATTCGCATTTTCCCCGACACGCCGATTTCGGCGAAGCCGATCGAGGTCCGGATGGGCAAGGGCAAGGGTTCGGTTGATCGGTGGGCTGCAAAGGTGAAGCCCGGCCGCATCATGTTCGAGATCGACGGCGTCAATGACACCGTCGCCAGAGAGGCCCTGCGGCTTGCCGCGATGAAGCTACCGGTCAAGACCCGCACCGTCGTTCGCGAGGACTGGTAGTCGCGCGGGGGTGGGGGCTGCTTGGGAAGATCGGGAGGGGACTTGCCCGTCTGCCTCGCCCGAACCTGTGCCCGCGCTGGCGGCGCGTCCCCGGGTGCGTCTTGGCTGATTCCTCGGCGTTCGAGTTGCGGATCCCGGACATGAGAGCGTTCTCGCCAAGCCCCGCCCATCGCGCTATCACCTGCCCATGACAATCCGCTCCCTGTTTGCCACACGTGTTTATCATGCCCGGCTTCCGGACGAGGTTGACGTTCAGGAACTGGAGGTTTCCTGCCGTTCCGTCGCCGAGGACGACGAGGCCGGACAGCGCTGGTGCGAGGAGAACGGATTTCCCGGCTATACGAGCCATTCCAGCCTCGCGGACCTACCCTGGCGCTTCCCGATCTTTGAGCAGGTTCGGAATGCGCTCGATCGGCATGTCGCGGCATTTGCGGAAGAACTGGCGTTTGATCTCGAGGGCAGACCGCTCGTGCTCGAAGACCTGTGGATAAACATCCTCCCGGAAGGCGGCATCCACACGTCTCACATTCATCCTCAGAGCGTGATCAGCGGAACGATCTACGCTGCAATGCCGGAAGGCAGTGCGACCCTCAAGCTCGAGGATCCGAGACTGGCGATGATGATGGCCGCACCTCCCCGCAAGAAGCATGCGGCGGAAGAGCTTCAACAATTCGTCTATGTTCAGCCTGCTGTCGGTGACGTGCTGCTTTGGGAGAGCTGGCTCAGGCACGAAGTGCCGATGAATCTCGCGGAAGACGACAGGATCAGCGTCAGTTTCAACTACCGTTGGGACACATAGTTTGGGACTCATGCTTGACTTGGCTGACCATCAGGTTGCCGCACTTGGTTCATTCCGCAACGGGCGCAACTTCCGCACCCGCCGCTCAAAAACGGCCCAAGTTGCCGTGACTCGTGCATGGCACGAAGCCTGACGCGCTAACGTCAATCAACGCGATGATCCGACTTGGATTTCGTCCTTTCCCCGACATGCATGCCACAACCATTGGAACAAACCAAGAAGAAAGGATCTTGCGAGGTCTTTGCTTGTGAATTTCTGCATTGGCCGCTTGGTCATGAAGCAGCATCGACGTCACAGGTCTTTGATGTGGTCGATGTCTGCGCTCTTCGCTTCACGAAGGTCATTGGCGTTTGTCTTTGGCCTTGGGTCAGCGTTGCGGCGGGCAAGGCGGGTGAGAACGTCTCTTGAGACCCCATGTCGAACGAGGGGCAAAAATAGGGCAACAAAAAAGGTGTTGCAATGTGCGGAGAACCACCCTAAACGGCGGCCTTCACCTGTTGATCTCCACCGGACACAAGGGGTGACGCGAAAGCGGCCTCCCGGTGATGTTGAAAGGATGATCGGCGATGGACGCCAATGAACTGCGGGAGAAAACTCCCGACCAGCTTCGAGACGAGTTGACCAACCTCAAGAAGGAGGCGTTCAACCTCCGGTTCCAGCAGGCCACCAGCCAGCTGGAAAACACCGCCCGCATGCGCAATGTTCGTCGGGACACGGCACGCGTCAAGACGGTCCTGAACGAGAAGGCCGCGGCAGCGGCGGTGACGGAGGCCGGATAGATGCCCAAGAGAGTTCTTCAAGGCGTCGTGGTCTCTGACGCGAATGCGCAGACCGTCACGGTCAATGTCGAGCGCCGCTTCAAGCATCCGCTCCTGCAGAAGACCGTGCGTCGGTCCAAGAAGTACCGCGCGCATGATGCCGCGGACATTTTCAGGGTTGGAGACGTCGTGCGCATCCAGGAATGCGCACCGCGTTCAAAGACCAAGCGATGGGAAGTGATCGCGGAATAGCGTTCACGTGCCCGTTTTGATCGAAACCCTGGGGCCGCGTCCCCAAAGGTCGGGAGAAACCACATGATCCAGATGCAGACCAATCTGGATGTTGCTGACAACAGCGGCGCACGCCGCGTTCAGTGCATCAAGGTTCTCGGCGGTTCCAAGCGAAAATACGCGTCCGTGGGCGACATCATTGTCGTTACTGTCAAGGAAGCCATTCCGCGCGGTCGCGTCAAGAAAGGCGACATCCGCAGGGCAGTTGTCGTACGCACCGCCAAGGAAGTGCGACGTGATGACGGCACGGCCATCCGTTTCGACCGGAACGCCGCCGTAATCATCAACAACAACAACGAGCCGATCGGCACCCGGATCTTCGGGCCGGTCGTGCGGGAGCTTCGGGCGAAGCACTTCATGAAGATCATTTCGCTGGCTCCGGAGGTGCTCTGACATGGCTGCGAAACTGAAGAAGGGCGATCGGGTCGTGGTGCTTGCCGGCAAGGACAAGGGCAGGGAGGGCGAAATCTCCCAAGTCCTGCCCAAGCAAGGCAAGGCTGTGATCAACGGGCTGAACATTGCCATCCGGCACCAGCGACAGACCCAGACCGATCAGGGCGGCCGCCAGCCCAAGGCAATGCCGATCGACCTCTCGAACCTCGCGCTGCTTGACGGCAACGGCAAGGCAACACGGGTCGGGTTTCGGCTAGAGGACGGCAAGAAGGTCCGCTTTGCCAAGACAACCGGGGAGGCAGTCTGATGCTAGACGCAGCCAGCTACACGCCGCGTCTCAAGACGTACTACAAGGAGACAGTGCGAGCCGCCCTGAAGGAAGAGTTCTCCTACAAGAACGACATGCAGATTCCGCGCATGGACAAGATCGTCCTGAACATCGGCACGGGTGCCGAATCGGTGAAGGATTCGAAGAAGGCGCGATTGGCACAGGAAGACCTGACGTTGATTGCAGGCCAAAAGGCGGTGATCACGCACGCCAAGAAGTCCATTGCCGCATTCAGGGTCCGTGAGAACGTGCCGCTCGGTGCCAAGGTCACGCTGCGCGGCGACCGGATGTACGATTTCCTTGACCGTCTCGTCACGGTCGCATTGCCGCGGGTCCGCGACTTCCGGGGCGTGAAGGCGAGTTCGTTTGACGGTCGCGGCAATTTCGCGATGGGCCTGAGGGAGCACATCGTGTTCCCGGAAATCGACTTTGACAAGGTCGATGAAGTCTGGGGCATGGATATCATCATCTGCACGACGGCCGAAACGGATGCAGAAGCAAGGGCGCTGTTGAAGCATTTCAACATGCCGTTCAACAGCTAAGCTCGGGAGGGGGTTCATGGCCAAGAAAGCGATGATCGAGCGCGAGAAGAAGCGCCAGATGCTTGTTCGGAAACATTCCGCCAGGCGTGCCGCATTGAAAGAGATCGCGAATGATCAGGACAAACCGATGGAGGAGCGCTTCAAGGCTCGCCTGAAGCTTGCGAAGCTGCCGCGGAACAGTTCCGCGACGCGGCTCCACAACCGCTGCCAGTTGACCGGGCGCCCGCACGGATATTACCGAAAGCTGAAGATGTCGCGGATCGCGCTTCGGGAACTAGGCAGCCAGGGCCAGATTCCGGGCCTGGTGAAGTCAAGCTGGTGAGGAGTAGAGAGGATGAATGATCCCTTGGGTGATATGCTGACCCGCATCCGCAATGCGCAGATGCGCGGCAAGTCGACGGCGACGACTCCGGCATCGAAGCTGCGCAAGTGGGTTCTGGATGTCCTTGCCGACGAAGGCTACATCCGCGGCTATCAGGAGGTCACCGATGGTCGTGGCCACCCGGCGATCGAGATCAGCCTGAAATACTACGATGGAACGCCGGTGATCCGCGAGCTCAAGCGGGTCTCGAAGCCCGGACGGCGCGTGTATCTCGGGGCGGATGACATTCCGCGGGTCCGCCGTGGCCTTGGCGTGTCCATTGTCTCGACATCCAGGGGCGTGATGTCGGACGCGGCCGCGCGTTCCGCGAATGTCGGCGGCGAAGTGCTTTGCACGGTCTTCTAGGGAGCAGGACGCATGTCTCGAATAGGGAAGAAACCGGTGGAACTGCCGTCAGGCGTCGAAGCCACGCTCTCCGGCCAGACCGTGACCGTGAAGGGCCCCAAGGGTCAGCGCGAATTCACGGCGACCGACGACGTGACAATCACCGTCAAGGACAACGCGGTCAGCCTCGATCCGCGCGGGTCGTCGAAGCGGGCGCGCCAGCAATGGGGAATGAGCCGCACCCAGGTGCAGAATCTCGTCACCGGCGTCACGGACGGCTTCAAGAAGGAACTCGAGATCAGCGGAGTCGGCTATCGGGCACAGGTGCAGGGCAGCAGGCTCACGCTGAATCTCGGCTTCTCGCATGACGTGATCTTCGATGTGCCGGACGGCGTCACCGTGACCACGCCAAGGAACACCGTAATCGTCGTCGAAGGCATTGACCAGCAACTCGTCGGACAGGTCGCGGCCAATATCCGCGAATGGCGCAAGCCCGAGCCGTACAAGGGCAAGGGCATCAGGTACAAGGGCGAGTATGTCTTCAGCAAGGAAGGCAAGAAGAAGTAGGAACCGGTCAGATGGCACTTTCAAAGAGAGAACTGTTCGAAAAGCGCCGGATGCGCGTCCGGAACAAGCTTCGCAAGGTCAACGCTGGGCGAATGCGCCTGTCGGTGCACCGTTCGAACAGGAACATCAGCGCCCAGGTGATCGACGATAAGCTGGGCAGGACCGTGGCTTCCGCGTCGTCGCTTGAGAAGGGCATCGACATCAAGGACAGCAACGGAGTCGAGGCCGCTGCTGCAATTGGCCGCGTCATTGCCGAGCGCGCAAGGCAAGCGGGCGTGCAGGAAGCGTATTTCGACCGGGGGGGCTTCCTGTTTCACGGCAGGGTCAAGGCCCTGGCAGACGCGGCCCGGGAAGCCGGTCTGAAGATCTGAACTGCGGGTGGCGCGTCGCCGCCCCGATGGCCAGGGCCGCAAGCGGCACCGAGGTCGGACAATGGCGCTTCGGCGCACGAATGAGGGGAGAAGGCCAAATGGCCAGAGAACCAAGAGATGGGGGGCGTCGCGACCGCGACGAAGCGCCTGAATTCGGCGATCGCCTGGTCGCGATCAACCGTGTGTCGAAGACCGTGAAAGGCGGCAAGCGCTTCGGCTTTGCCGCGCTCGTCGTCGTCGGCGACCAGAAGGGTCGCGTAGGGTTTGGCAAGGGCAAGGCCAAGGAGGTGCCCGAAGCCATTCGCAAGGCCACCGAACAGGCCAAGCGCCAGATGGTCCGCGTGCCCCTGCGCGAGGGCCGGACGCTTCATCACGACATCGAGGGGCGCCACGGCGCAGGCCGCGTCGTGATGCGGACGGCACCGACCGGAACCGGCATCATCGCCGGCGGACCGATGCGTGCCGTCTTCGAGATGCTGGGGGTGCAGGACGTTGTTGCCAAGTCCATCGGTACCCAGAATCCCTACAACATGATTCGCGCCACCATGGACGGCCTCAGCAAGGAGGCGTCGCCGCGCGCGGTGGCTCAGCGCCGCGGCAAGAAGGCTGCAGACATCCTGCCGAAGCGCGAGGAGCCTGCGAAGGCCGAAACGGCTGAAGTCGAGGAGGCGTGACGACCATGGCGAAGACAATCGTCGTAAGGCAGACGGGATCTCCGATTCGACGGCCGGCCATCCAGCGCCGGACACTGATCGGGCTTGGGCTCGGCAAGATGCACAAGACCCGCGAACTGGAAGACACGCCTTCCGTCCGCGGCATGATCGCCAAGATTCCGCATCTTGTCGAGATCGTCGAGGAGCGCGGTTAGCGAACTGGGTTCCTGGACAGGCCCTGCCTTGAAGCGAGGCGTGCGCTCGACTATACGCCTCCGGTGGCCGATGCCGGTCCTGGAACAGGAACAAGCCGTGGCCGTCCCAGTTCGCTTCGGGGGCGCGTCCGGTCAGGAGAAGCGAAATGAAACTTAACGAACTTCGGGACAATCCCGGCGCTACAAAGCGGGCGAAACGTGTTGGCCGCGGGCCCGGTTCCGGCAAGGGAAAGACCGCCGGGCGAGGGACGAAGGGCCAGAAGTCGCGCTCGGGCGTGGCTCTCAACGGCTTTGAAGGCGGCCAGATGCCGCTCTACCAGCGTCTGCCCAAGCGCGGATTCAACAAGCCGAACCGCAAGTCTTATGCCGTCGTGAACCTGGGCCTGATCCAGAAGTTCATCGACGCCAAGAAGATCGACGCCAGCAAGGACATCGACGAGGACGTGCTCGTCGAGAGCGGGCTCGTGCGCCGCAGGAAGGACGGAATCCGCGTTCTGGCAAAGGGCGAGTTCTCGGCCAAAGCGAAGATCGAGGTGACCGGCGCATCCCGGTCCGCGATTGCCGCGGTCGAACAGGCAGGCGGCTCGCTGACGATCACGTCCGCGTCGGCAACTGGCTGACGGCTTGCGGGCGGCCCTGCTGCCGCCTACATGTCCATGAACGTCCGGAACCGCTGGCCGCGTACGGCCAGGCGGTGCCGACATACAGGAAGGGCCTCGCATGGCATCTGCAGCAGAGCAAATGGCCTCCAATGTCAGTTGGGGCATGCTGGGTAAGGCAACCGAACTCCGCAATCGGCTGCTGTTCACGATCGGACTGCTGATCGTCTATCGCATCGGAACGTATATCCCGGTTCCGGGGATTGACGGCGTCGCCTTGCGCGAGTTCATGGACCAGGCCGCTGGCGGAATTGCCGGGGTGCTCGGCATGTTCACGGGCGGCGCGCTCAGCCGCATGGGCATATTCGCGCTGGGGATCATGCCGTACATTTCGTCCTCGATCATCATTCAGTTGCTGGCGGCAACGTGGGGTCCGCTGCAGCAGCTCAAGAAGGAAGGCGAGCAGGGGCGTCGCAAGATCACCCAGTACACGAGGTACGGGACCGTGGCACTGGCGACTTTCCAGGCCTACGGCCTTGCAGTTTCGATGGAGGCCGGCAACCTCGTGACGGATCCCGGTTGGTTCTTCCGCATTTCGACGGTGATCACGCTCGTGGGCGGCACGATGTTCCTGATGTGGCTGGGCGAGCAGATCACCGCGCGCGGGGTCGGCAACGGAATTTCGCTCATCATCTATGTCGGCATCGTGGCCGAGCTTCCAGGCGTCTTCGCGCAGTTCTTTGAGCAGGGCCGTGTCGGCGCGCTGTCGACGGGCGTGATCCTCGGAATCCTCGTGATGATCTTCGCGACGCTTGTCTTCGTGGTCTTCATGGAGCGCAGCTTGCGCAAGATACACATCCAGTACCCGCGCCGTCAGGTCGGCATGAAGGTCTATGACGGCGGCTCGTCGCATCTGCCTGTCAAGGTGAACCCGGCCGGCGTGATTCCGGCAATATTCGCCTCGTCGCTGCTGCTCTTGCCCACCACGCTATCGACATTCTCCGGAAGCTCGGCAGGCCCCGTGATGAGCTGGATTCTAGCCTATTTCGGGCCCGGACAGCCGCTTTACCTGCTGTTCTTCGCGGGCATGATCATCTTCTTCACATACTTTTACACGCTGAACGTCTCGTTCAAGCCGGACGACGTGGCGGAGAATCTTAAGAACCAGAACGGGTTCGTGCCTGGCATACGTCCGGGGAAAAAGACCGAGGAATACCTGGAATACGTGGTTGTCCGCGTCCTTGTCCTGGGCTCGGCCTACTTGGCGCTGGTCTGCCTGATCCCGGAAATGGTCCGGGGCAGCCTGGCCATCACGGCCTACTTTGGCGGCACGTCAATACTGATCATCGTGTCCGTCGGGATGGATTTCATTCAACAGGTCCAGTCCCATCTGCTGGCCCATCAGTACGAGGGCTTGATTGAGCGGTCCCAGCTGCGCGGCAGAAAGCGCGGCGGCAAGCAAAGAGGGACGGCAAGACGGTGAACATCATTCTCATTGGTCCGCCCGGAGCCGGAAAGGGCACGCAGGCGCGAATCCTTGAGGAAGAGCGCGGCATGACCCAGCTTTCGACGGGTGACATGCTCCGCGAGGCGCGCACGTCCGGCACCGAAATGGGCAGGAGAGTCGCGGACATAATGGACTCAGGTGGTCTTGTGACCGACGAGATCGTCATCGGCCTGATCGAAGAGAAACTTCAGTCGGCTGGTGAAATCGGGTTCATCTTTGACGGATTTCCTCGCACGCTGGCGCAGGCCGGCGCGCTGGACGACCTGCTCAAGGCGAACGAGAAGGAACTGGATGCCGTCGTCGAGATGCAGGTGGATGACGATGCGCTCGTCGCTCGAATCACGGCCCGTTCGACCTGTGCCAATTGCGGAGAAGTCTACAACGACATCACCCGACCGATCCCGGATGACGGCAAGTGCTCCAAATGCGGTGCCGCCGACTTCAGGCGTCGAGCGGATGACAACGAGGAAAGCCTCAGGACGCGCCTGATGGAATATTACAAGAAGACCGCGCCGCTGATCGGGTACTACTACCATGCAGGCCTCTTGAGGCCGGTCAACGGGCTCGGCGAGATCGACGAGGTAAAAGGCGAAATCGCGGCGTCGCTGGACAGGTGACGGGTGGATTGACCGGTCGGAACGGAATTTGCGAATGACGGTGTTGCGCCCCTTGACCCGCCACGGGCAAAGGCATATTTACCGCCATCTCGAACGAGAATCATGAGCCAAGCCCGGGTCGGCACAGTCCCGGGCTTCCGTTGTGAAAAAAGGGCCTGGAATCACGGGCTCGCAACGAAAGGAAGAAATCCGTGGCACGTATTGCTGGCGTGAACATCCCGACTGCGAAACGGGTTCCGATCGCGCTCACCTACATCACCGGCATTGGCCAGTCCTCGGCAAAGGCCATTTGCGAGGCGACGAACATTGACGTCTCGCGCCGGGTCAACGAACTCAGCGACGCCGAAGTCCTCGCAATCCGCGAGCACATCGACGCGAACTACAGCGTCGAGGGCGACTTGCGGCGCGAGGTGCAGATGAACATCAAGCGCCTCATGGACCTGGGCTGCTATCGCGGCCTGCGCCATCGCCGGAACCTCCCCGTGCGCGGCCAGCGCACCCACACCAACGCCCGCACCCGCAAGGGTCCGGCAAGGCCGATCGCCGGCAAGAAGAAGTAGGGAGGACGGAGCGCATGGCACGAGATCGCCGCATCAAGAAGAAGGTATCGAAGAACATCGCCGCTGGCGTGGCGCATGTGAATTCCTCCTTCAACAACACGAAGATCCTGATCTCGGACGTCCAGGGCAATGCAATTGCCTGGTCTTCCGCCGGAACGATGGGGTTCAAGGGCTCTCGCAAGTCGACACCATATGCTGCGCAGATGGCCGCCGAGGACGCCGGCCTGAAGGCAAAGGAGCATGGCGTTCGCACGCTCGAAGTCGAGGTGCAGGGTCCGGGCTCGGGTCGGGAGAGCGCCCTGCGCGCCCTGGCCACGGTTGGATTTACCATCACGTCGATCCGCGACGTGACGCCCATTGCTCATAACGGCTGCCGCCCGCCAAAGCGCCGCCGTGTCTGAATTCAGCGGCGAGCCGCATAACGGCTCGCAAGACCTCGGGAGCGCACGGTCTCGGACATGGGCCGGGCGCGGGGATTGAGGAGATTCACATGATCCACAAGAACTGGCAGGAACTCATTAAGCCGATGCAACTGGAAGTGAAGCCGGGCAACGATCCCCTTCGGCAGGCGACCGTGATTGCGGAGCCGCTGGAGCGTGGCTTTGGCCTGACGTTGGGGAACGCGCTGCGCCGCGTCCTGATGTCCTCGCTCCAGGGGGCCGCCATCACGTGCGTTCAGATCGACAACGTCCTTCATGAGTTTTCGTCCGTGGCGGGGGTGCGCGAAGACGTGACCGACATCGTCCTGAACCTGAAAGGCGTTGCCATCAACATGGAAGTGGAGGGGCCGAAGCGCCTGTCCATCAGTGCCAAGGGGCCTCAGATCGTGACCGCGGGGGACATCTCGGAGACCGCTGGCATCGACATCCTCAACAAGGATCACGTGCTTTGCCACCTCGACGAGGGTGCAAGCCTCTACATGGAACTGACCGTGGAGACGGGAAAGGGCTACGTGGCGGCCGACAAGACCCGCCCCGAGGACGCTCCGATCGGCATGATGCCGGTCGATGCGATCTATTCGCCGGTTCGAAGGGTCAGCTATGACGTCCAGCCGACCCGGGAAGGCCAGGTGCTCGACTATGACAAGCTGACGCTCAAGCTCGAAACCGACGGTTCGGTGACTCCGGAGGATGCGGTGGCGCTGGCGGCGAGGATTCTGCAGGACCAGCTTGCGACGTTCATCAACTTCGACGAGCCGGAATCGGCGCAGCGTGCCGACGAGGACGACGGTCTCGAGTTCAATCCGCTTCTGTTGAAGAAGGTCGACGAACTGGAGCTCAGCGTTCGGTCCGCGAACTGCCTGAAGAACGACAACATCGTCTACATTGGCGACCTGATCCAGAAGACCGAGGCCGAAATGCTCAGGACGCCGAATTTCGGCCGGAAGTCGCTTAACGAGATCAAGGAAGTGCTGTCCGGAATGGGCCTGCATCTCGGCATGGACATCGAGGAGTGGCCGCCCGAGAACATCGAGGATCTCGCCAAGAAGTTCGAAGACCAGTTCTGAGGAACTCAATGCCCGGGAGACCGGGGACAGCATGGGCGGAAGCCCCAAGGTGAGCGGGGGACACGCATCCCCTGCCGGACAAAGCACAAAAAGGGAATTGGAAAATGCGTCACGCCAAAGGCCATCGTCGCCTGAACCGCACTCATGAACACCGCAAGGCGCTCTTTGCCAACATGGCCGGATCGCTGATTGAGCACGAGCAGATCAAGACCACCCTGCCCAAGGCCAAGGAGCTTCGCCGCGTGATGGACAAGTTGATCACGCTCGGGAAGCGTGGAGACCTGCATGCCCGTCGCCAGGCAGCGGCCCGGCTGAAGCAGGACATGCACGTCGCCAAGCTCTTCGAGGTGCTCGGGCCACGCTACAAGGAACGCTCGGGCGGCTATACCCGCGTGCTCAAGGCCGGATTCCGCTATGGCGACATGGCGCCCATGGCCATCATCGAACTCGTGGACCGCGATGTCGATGCGAAGGGTGCCGCAGACCGCGCGCGTCTCGCTGATGAGGAAGATGCCGTAGAATAGCCTGCCGATGGACGTGGAGGCTGCCAAGCGGTCGCTGAAGACCGCGGCGGAACGATTGCGGGCGAGGCCAGGATGGTCGGCCAGCGCACGGTTCCGTGCCACGGATCGGCGTCGATCTCATCCCGATCGAATCCGCCGCACTCTTTTCGTCCGCGCAGTCGAAGCGTAGCCTGCGCGACACATGGCCGATCTTTTCGAGAGTCCCGGGCCAGAGCCCGAACCCGCCTTGCATCCGCTGGCTGACCGGTTGCGCCCGCGTGTGCTGGAGGAGGTGATTGGCCAGGACGAACTGCTTGGCCCGGATGGTACTCTCGGGACGATGCTTGCTGCCGATACCCTGGGATCCCTGATTCTCTGGGGACCGCCCGGAGTCGGAAAGACTACCATTGCGAGGCTCCTGGCCGACGTCACCGATCTTGCCTTCGTGCAGGTCAGCGCGATCTTCACGGGCGTTGCGGATCTCAAGAAGGTCTTCGAGGCCGCCAAGATCCGGCGCGGCAACGGTGGCGGCACGCTCCTGTTCGTCGACGAGATTCACCGTTTCAACAAGGCTCAGCAGGACGGGTTCCTGCCGCACATGGAGGACGGGACGATACTCCTTGTCGGAGCGACCACGGAGAATCCGTCGTTCGAGCTGAATGCGGCGCTGCTGTCCCGCGCCCAGGTCATGGTGCTGAATCGTCTCGGTCTGGCCGATCTTGAGCGTCTTGCACTACGTGCCGAGAAAGCGCTTGGGCAAGCCCTGCCGCTGGATGCAGCCGCACGCGAGGCGCTCCTGGAACTGGCAGACGGAGACGGCCGCGCCCTCCTGAACCTGGTTGAGCAGGTGTCGGGCTGGTCCGTGGAAGGCAAGCTTGACCAGAAGGAACTGGCGCGGCGGCTCGCACGGCGAGCTGCGCAGTACGACAAGTCCGGCGATGCCCACTACAACCTGATTTCCGCGCTGCACAAGTCGGTGCGCGGGTCGGATCCCGACGCGGCGCTCTATTGGCTTGCCAGGATGCTCGAGGGCGGCGAAGACCCGCGGTTCCTCGCGCGTCGGATCACCCGGATGAGCGTCGAGGACATCGGGCTCGCGGATCCGCAGGCGCAGTCGGTCTGCATCGATGCATGGAACACCTATGAACGCCTCGGCAGCCCGGAAGGGGAACTCGCGCTGGCCCAGGCGGTGATCTACCTTGCGCTGGCCCCAAAGTCGAACAGTGGATACGTGGCGTTCAAGGCCGCACAGAGCGCCGCCAAGTCCTCGGGTTCCGAACCTCCGCCCAAGCACATCCTGAACGCACCCACGCGGCTGATGAAGGATCACGGCTATGGCAAGGGCTACGCCTACGACCATGACGCCGAGGACGGGTTTTCCGGCCAGAACTATTTCCCGGACGGGATGGAACGCGCCGCCTATTTCCAGCCGGTGGAGCGAGGATTCGAGCGGGAGCTCAAACGCCGTCTCGACTATTTCGCGAACCTGCGCGCCAAGCGGCAGAGTTGACAAGCATGACGCGTCAAGACAGACCCGGGCGCATGCTAGGCACCCTCTTTTCCATTGCCGGCGGAGGTGCGTTGGGAGCCTTGGCCCGTCACTTGGCCGGTCTTGGTATCCTGCGACTCCTGGGTCCGACCACGTTTCCCCTCGGCATCATAACGGTCAACGTCCTCGGCTCATTTCTGATCGGGATTTTTGTCGTTCTGGCGGCACAGCGGGGACTGACCCATCTCTCGCCCTTTTTCGTGGTGGGCTTCCTGGGGGCGTTCACCACGTTCTCGGCTTTCTCGCTTGAGGCCGTCCAACTCTACCAGCGCGGGGACATCGTGGCGTCGATGATCTATGTCGTCGCTTCAGTCGTGCTGTCCATCCTTGGTCTCCTGGCCGGGCTTGCCCTCGCGCGCATGTTGCTTTCATGATGCGGACATTCCGACTGGAGCAGCCGATTCCTCCTGACGCGTTCTTCTTGGACGTTGCCCGGGCGGCAGTCGCCGTGCCGTCACGATGACTGGTATTCAATGGATTGGCGTCGCTCCGGGCGAAGGCGATCAGCGGCTTGACCGGTGGTTGCGGCGGCGATTTCCGCATGTGCCGCAGGGACGAATCGAGAAGATGTGCCGCAAGGGGGAGATCCGGATCGATGGACGCCGGGCAAAACCGGGTGTCCGTGTAGAGGATGGTCAGACTGTACGCGTGCCGCCCTTGCCCGAGGCAGAGTGGCAGGCGAGCAAGTCTGAAGGACCGGTGAGTCGAGCCGATGCGGAGATGATCCGGGAGACCGTCATCTATCGCGACGAGCACGTGATTGCGCTCAACAAGCCGTCCGGCCTTGCCGTTCAGGGCGGTTCGAAGCAGCCTCGGCACGTGGACGGGCTGGCCTATGCGCTCAGGTTCGAATGCGAAGACAAACCGCGCCTCGTTCACAGGCTGGACAAGGACACGTCGGGCATCCTGCTTCTCGCCCGAACCCGCGCCGTGGCCAATGCGCTCGCCAGGGCCTTTCGCGCCCGCGACGTCAGGAAGGTCTACTGGGCTGCTGTCGCGGGCGTCCCGAATCCTCGAACAGGAGTGATCCGCTATGGTCTCGCAAAGACCCGCGGGCATGGAAGGGCAGGCGAAGGAGAGAAGGCGCGCGTCATCCTGCCGGAAGATGTCGAACGAACGCCGGATGCAAGGCATGCGACCACGGATTACTCGGTTCTGGCTGCGCTTGGGAACCGCGCAAGCTGGGTTGCACTCGTCCCGGTGACCGGTCGTACCCATCAGTTGCGCGCTCATATGGCAGGAATCGGACATCCTGTAGTTGGGGACGGAAAGTACGGTAGTTCGGGGCAGGAGAACCCGGGCGACGGCTGGGGCGCTCAACTGGGCGGGGAAATCAGTCGCAAGTTGCACCTGCATGCACGATCCCTCCGGCTGGACCATCCCGTGACGGGCGAATGTCTTGAATTATTGGCTCCCTTGCCGCCTCACATGAAGCGGACATGGAAGATGCTGGACTGGAATGTGTCCGGAGTTCCCGAAGATCCGTTTCAGCGGGCGGATCGCACATGAGCGAATGGGGGCCGAAGCGATTCTGGAACACCGTGACCGTCGAGGCTGGCCCGGAGGGTTTCTCGATTCGTCTGGACGGTCGTCCGGTTCGGACGCCGGCGAAGCGCACGCTGGTTCTTCCGACGCAATCCATTGCCGGGCACGTCGCGGCTGAATGGGAAGCGCAGGAGGAACGGGTCAACCCCGCGACCATGCCCTGGACCCGTTCGGCAAACGCGGCCATCGACAAGGTGGCAACGCAACGGCGCGAAGTCATGGACCATCTCGCCGGTTACGCGAACACCGATCTGCTGAGCTACAGGGCTGCAGAGCCGGCCGAGCTTGTCCTGCGTCAACAGAAGACGTGGGATCCGTTGCTGGACTGGATGGAATATCGTCATGACGTGCGTTTCGAGGTGACCTGGGGCGTGATGCCGGTCGAGCAGGATTCGGCATGCATCTCAAGGCTCGTGCGCAGCATGGAGCCGATGTCCAGCTTCCAGCTGACGGGATTTCATGATCTCGTGACCCTTTCGGGGTCGTTCGTGATCGCGCTGGCTGCTGCAGAAAGAGCGTTCCCTGTGCAGGACCTTTGGTCGGCATCCCGACTGGACGAGAGCTGGCAGGTTGAGCAATGGGGTGAAGATGTTGAGGCGTCCGAGGAGTCTGTACGCAAGATGCGGGCGTTCCTTCATGCTGCCGAGCTTTTTTGCTTTGCCAGATGAGGTGGTCTAAAGGTCTGCGACAAATTCCCGAACAAGGCTGTCTCAGCGCTTTTTGGGCGGCGCGGTCTTGACCTTGGGCAGGGAATCCCTCCACATTCCAATTGTTAGGCGGAATAATCGCCAATGAAATCGCCGGGATCGGGTTCATGAGCCGGTTTCGGGATACTCGCCAGTGATGGTGGAAACTCAGGAAGAGAAATCATGAAAGAGGAAACCATGAAAAAATCCGTATTCTATGGCGCAATTGCTGCTGCCGTCGTCTTTGGTGGTGCGGCAGGCGCTGCGACCCTTGATGACGTCAAGGCACGCGGGAATCTCAACTGCGGTGTGTCTACCGGCCTTGTCGGCTTTGCTGCTCCGGATGCCAGCGGCAACTGGGAAGGCTTCGACGTGGCGGTATGTCGTGCAGTTGCTGCAGCCGTCCTGGGCGACCCCCAGGCGGTCGAGTTCATTCCGACCACCGGCAAGACGCGCTTCACGGCGCTGGCTTCGGGCGAAGTCGACATGCTGGCCCGGAACACGACCTGGACCTTCTCGCGAGACACTGACCTCAAGCTCGACTTCATCGGCGTCAACTACTACGACGGCCAGGGCTTCATGGTGCCCAAGGCGCTTGGCGTGACTTCCGCCAAGGACCTGGACGGCGCGACGGTCTGCATCCAGACCGGCACCACGACCGAGCTGAACCTCGCGGACTTCTTCCGCGTCAACAACATCAGCTACGAGCCGGTGCCGATCGAGACCAACGCAGAAGCGCAGCAGCAGTACCTGGCTGAGGCGTGCGACGTCTACACGACCGACGCGTCCGGCCTCGCCGCAACCCGCGCCGCATTCGAGTCCCCGGGCGATCACGTGATCTTGCCCGAGATCATCTCGAAGGAGCCTCTCGGCCCGGTTGTGCGCCATGGCGACAACGAATGGGGCGACATCGTCCGCTGGACGCTTAACGCCCTGATTTCGGCTGAAGAGCTGGGCATCACCTCGGCGAATGTCGGCGAGCTTGCAGGCGGCACCAACAATCCGGAAATCAACCGGATGCTCGGCACCGAGGGCACCCTCGGCGACATGATCGGCCTTGATGCAGAGTGGGCGCAGCGCGCCATCATGGCGGAAGGCAACTACGGAGAGATTTTCGAGAAGAACATCGGCGAAAACACTCCGGTTGGCCTCGCGCGCGGATTGAACGCGCAATACACCGACGGCGGCCTGATCTACTCGCCACCGTTCCGGTAAGAAGACAGCAAGGGCGCGGTTGAACACCGCGCCCTTCGCGTTTGCGTAGATTGACAGGCAAAGCCGGGCATCTGGCAAGGCGCCGCAAGAGCGCAGCGTTCAGCGATGCCGGAAGGACAGGGGGGACAGGTTCGCCATGGCGACGATGACGGACCCGCCGCGCGAAAGCTTCAGGCTTTCCATGCTCATCTACGATACGCGATACCGGTCGCTTACAATCCAGGTCATCGCGTTGTTCGCATTCATGCTCCTCGTCGCGTGGATCATTTCAAATACGGTCCAGAACCTTGCCGGCCTCGGCAAGGAGGTCGAATTCGGCTTCTTCGGTGAGCCGGCAAGCTACGACATCAACCAGAGGCTTCTGGAATACACGAGTCGCGACACGCATCTCCGTGCGTCCTTCATAGGGCTGCTGAACACGCTGGTCGTGGCGGTCCTGGGCTGCATTACCGCAACGGTCATCGGTGTCTTTGTCGGCGTTGCGCGTCTTTCCCGGAACTGGCTGATCGCCCGAATCATGACTGTCTATGTCGAGATGTTCCGCAACGTGCCTGTGCTGCTCTGGATCGTGTTCGCGATGGCGATCCTGATCGAGAGCCTGCCGTCACCGCGCGCCTTCAGGGGAGAGGACG
>JAJEGW010000126.1 GCA_022819605.1 Silicimonas sp.
GTACATGAAGGCGCTCGCCATTGAGAGACTCTCCGAATGGCGGCTGCCTCCCGATGCCGAGACGATAAGGAAACTGCATGGGCAGTTGCCGTTGTCCGCGATTGACGACCTGCTTGGCCAGCTTGCCGGAGAAGGCAGGACTGTCGTCGCCTTCGTTGGTCCAGAGAGTGCCACAGAGTGAGTACACGACACTTGAGCACGTTGTCCGGAATGCTTGCCACGCACGTCCGCTGCAGAAGGAATTTGGACGCCGGTCAGACAAACAGGTCGTGCAGATTTGTGCGCGTGTCGGTCGGAGCGTCTGAAGCGGGCTGCACGATGGACGCGCACACAAGCTTGCCGCCGTCACATGCATTGCCTGCGGTACGCACGACATTCGAACCGCGGGCCACACTCAATTGCCCTTGATGCACAAGGACGGTCGGCATGCCGAAGAGGTCTCTCTCGCCTGGTTCGGCAGGACCTTGTGGAAATTCTCGCCGCTCTATGTCGAGCTTGTATGCATGGCCGTCTGCCTGCGCCTGATCGGGCTGGTCGAACCCTTCATCTTCCAGGTCATCATCGACCGCATCCTGCCTTTCCAGCGCGAGGCATCACTGCTGGTTGTGGTAACCGTTTTTGGAGTGGTCAGTTTGTTCCAACTGGGATTTGAAGTGCTGTCGGGACTGCTCGCCATGCTGACCGCGAATCGCGTTACCAATGAACTGGGTTCGCGCATATTCGAGCATCTGTTCAAGCTGCCGTTCGGTCACTTTCGCAAGTGGTCGGTCGGCGAATCCATCGCCCGGATCAGCGAAACCGACACGATCCGGGCATTTCTGGTCGGCACGACGACCGGCGCGTTCCTGGATCTGGTCTTCGTGTTTGTGTACATTGCGGTCCTGTTGACGCTGTCGGCGCCGCTCACGCTGATCGTCCTGGCTGCGCTGCCGGTCCAGTTCCTGATCTATGTCGGGTTCGGCCCTTTCCTGCGCAGACGCCTCCGGGTTCAGTTCGACGCCGGGGCCGCGCATCAAACGCAGATGGTCGAGAACATCTCGGGAATCGCTGCCGTCAAGGCGTTGGGCGCAGAAGGCAGGATGATGGGGCGGCTGGACCGGACGCTTCGCGCCAACCTCGATGCCGGATATCGCGTCGGATTGCTCAAGCTCTGGAACGACAAGTTGCTGTTCATCGTCGAAAAGGCGATCACGATCAGCATCGTTTGTTTCGGTGCGCAGTTCGTTTTCTCGGGGCAGATGACGTTGGGCGAGCTGATTGCGTTCCACCTGCTTGCGGAAAAGGTCACCGGGCCGATCGAGAATTTCTCGCGCCTGTGGGAGAGCTGGCAGAACGTCCGCGTGTCCCGGCAGCGACTGGGCGACATCGTGAACACGCCGATGGAGGCGTTCGGCGCTCTTCCCAAGCTGCCGTCGAAGATCGACGGCAGCCTGGAGTTCCGCAACGTGGACTTTGCGTACGATCCGTCAGCACCTGTCCTGCGGAACTTCAGCTTCAGGGCGGAGCCACACACGCTGACGCTTGTCGTCGGCCCGTCCGGATCCGGCAAGTCTACCTTTGGCCGGCTGTCCTCAGGCATCGATGTCCCGGATGCAGGCGAAGTGCTGCTCGGCGGCGAAAGCATCGTGAAATACGACCCCCAGGATGTCCGGACGCGGATAGCCTACATCCCGCAGGAGCCGTACCTGTTCTCCGGCACGCTGCGAGAGAACCTCATGCTCGGTGACGACGGCGCCACCGACGAGATGCTCGAACGGGCGTTGCGGATTTCCGCCGCCGAAGCACTGATGGACCAATTGCCGCACGGCCTGGACACCAGCGTCGGCGAGCGCGGGTCCGCGCTTTCCGGAGGCCAGCGGCAGCGCGTGGCGATCGCCCGGTCCCTGGTGCGCAACCCCAAGGTCGTCTTTCTAGACGAACCCACCAGCGCGCTCGACAGGTCTGCGCAACGCAGGATGGCCGCGGAACTCGGGGGCCTGAAACGGGAGGCGACGCTGATCGTCATAACCCACAGCCCGGACATCTTTGTGAACCCAGATCAAGTCATTGAATTCGAAGTGCTGCGATGACCGCTGTCGCCGACCCGATCAAGGTCTCGTCGCCAACGCTTCATGCGACAGTCCTGTTCACGATGTCCGTGTTCGCCACGATTCTGGTGATGTCGTGCATCTTCAAGGTCGAAGTGGTCGCGCGGGGCCAGGGACGGATCGTTCCCGTCAGCCGGGTTCAGGTCCTGCAGCCTGAGCACTCGGGAAGAATCGCCGCGATTCACGTCCGAAACGGGCAGTCGGTTTCCAAGGGCGAAGTGCTGGTCGAACTCGACCCGACCCACGCGGTGTCCGAACTCGGCGCCATCCGGGTCGAGCAGGAGAGGCTGCAAATCGAAATGGCCCGCATTGACGCCATGGTGGATGCATTGGGTCTGGACCCAGATGCACCCGACCATGTTGAGCTTGCGCTGGCCTTCTACAAGGTGCCCGCTGCCCTGTCCGACCATCCGTTCGCGGAAGAGCAACGTACGCTTCTGCTGGCCGAGATCGGCGATTTCAGGGCTTCCATGGCCCAGGTCGAGGCGCGTGAGGAAGCCGGTCGCCGCGCCGAGGCCGTAACGAGCGCAAACATCGAACGAGTCAATGCGGTCATCGAGATCCAGGCCGAACGCCTGCAGACCTCCAGGCGGCTGCTGCAGCGAGGCACGACCAGCCGCTCCGCGTTCCTGAACGTGCAGCAGGCCTTCACGGAACTCGAGCACGAACGAGACGTCAACCAGCGGGAACTGGAGCTGAAATTTGCCGAACGCGTTGCGCTCGACAGCGAGCGACGGCGCATCGTCGCGGACCTGCGCGGCTCGCTCCTGGACAGGAAGTCCCGGATCGGCTCGCGGCTGGCAACTCTCGTCGAGGAGGAACGCGCGGCTCTGCACCGGGTCCGTTCCGCAACTCTCCGGGCACCGGTCTCCGGTGTCATCGATCAACTGAAAGTCTTTACGGTGGGCGGAGTGGCCGAGGCGGGGGCGGAACTGCTCCGCGTGGTGCCGAGCGACGGGCGGATGGAGGTGGAGGGCACGTTTTCCAATCTGGACATCGGCTTCATGGAGGTCGGCCAGCAGGCGAACATCCGGCTGGATTCCTACCCTTCCGAGCGATTCGGCTTTCTGCGAGGCGAGGTTGCTGACATTGGGGCGGATTCGACGCAGACCAGTGAAGGCCAATGGAAATATGTCGCGCGCATCGCATCCCGTCAGACATTTCTGGAGGCGGGGCCAGAACGGTATCCCCTCAGACCGGGAATGACGGCCACGGTCGACGTCATCACGGATAAGCGAAGGATCATCAGCTACTTCTTCGCCCCGATCATGCGCACCATCCAGGATGCAGCGGGCGAGAGATGACTGGTGCATCGCGAAAGTCAGATGACTGGTTGTCCTTGCCACAGCCGTGCGAGGTGGCTGCCAAGGCACCGGACTGGATCGCAATTCGCGGCACTCGGCGGGAAGACGAATGCATGCGTGGCCTTCAGTTATTGGCCGATCTCGCGGTTGGAATTGCCTGGCCTGTCCTCGATCCGAATTCACCCCAGGTTTCACTGCCGCCTCCCTTCGGAAGCGAATGCGTGTGCCGCCAGAGTGTTGCTAGGTTCTTCGTCAATGCGATCAGTTTGGCAAGTGCCTTATGGCTATGCGGATCAGCTGCAATGGCCGGTGTCAGGCAACGGCATCCGCCGGCCCGATTTCGGACGAATCTGGTGAGCGATTCCCTGCGACTCAGGACGCATGAAACGCTCGGTCGCAACTGCCGTATGCCGCTGAATCCTTCATCACGGCACCGGAAGCTAATCCGAGGCATGACGCGCCGTTCCGGATCTCCGCGGCGAAACGGAGTGATCGTCCCATTGTCGGCAAGTGTTCCGTCGAGCCGTGGAAGGGTACCGGCCTGTGCCGCAACCGCCGGCGCCGAAAGGGCTGGTTTCGGGGCGATTCGGCAGTGGCTTTGCGGTCGCTGGCGGACGGCTCGCCGGCATGCTTACCACCGCCGCCGAGACACCGTGTTGCAATAGTGTTGACAAAACGCATGAACGGACCGGGGGTCGAAAAATATTGTAACGATTACAATGAGATAAAGTATTGATAGTCGTCTCTTTTCATGGTCCGCAACGAGCGCAACTTCCGCGCCCGCCGCCCGAAAACGTCCCAAGTTGCAGTGAGACGTGCATGGCATGAAGCCGAACACGCAAACGCCAATCAACGCGCGGAACCGACTTGGATTTCGTTCGTTCCGCGCGTCGCGGCATGCATACCCGAATCATAGGAACAAAGCAAGAATAAATGCATGTGTGCGGTCCTTACGTGCGAAAAACCGCGTTGATTGCCAGATCATGCAGCAGGCATTGCTTGCATTGCGAGCGACCCCGCATGGCCATTGATCAGGTGTCGGCTTCTGCCCCACCTTCAAACGCAAACGGCGGTCGGCAGCCTGGGCAAGTTCGGGCTTGGGCCGAAGTCAGCCTGTCAGCGACAGGCCTCGTCAAGGCACTTGCGCAAGAGCACCAGATCCATCCAGCGGCCGAACTTGTACCCGACCTTTGGCAGTCGTGCGACTTCCTCGAATCCGAGACTTGCGTGAAATGCCACTCCGGACGGGTTCTCGCCGCTTACGCCCGCCCAGATCGACCCGATTCCGGCGCCGCGCGCATGTTCCTCGACTGCACCCATCAGTGCGCGCCCCATACCCTGGCCGCGCACCTCTTCGGAAATGACGATGGTGTGTTCGGCGGTGCGCGCGTATCCGGGCCCCTTCCGAAACTGATCGTAACATGCAAAGCCCAACACACGCCCGCCATCCTCCACGACGAGAAAGCAAGGAAGGTCACGAATGGCGGTTCGCATTTCCGCCTTGCTCCGCACCTTCGGATTGAAGGTGATCGCGGTGTCCCGGATGACCGGATTCTGGATTTCGGCAAGTCGCCCGGCATCGCCTTCAACCGCTGGCCGGATGATCATTGCAGCACCCGCATCCCGTCCGGCGTCGAAATCCGCGCCACAAGTCGCTTTCCGGATCCGTGCCGGACCGCGACCGAACCAAGCGTCTTCAGTGCCGGGAAGACTTGGAGCAGATCGGACGCCTCTGGGTGGAACACGTCCAAGGAATCTAGCCTCAGGCCGGCGTCGGGCAAGATCTTGCACGGATGAGCACCAGTGTCCCATTGGATGAGGGCAGGCATCGCGCCGTCAAAAGGAAGCCTCCCGCTTTCATCAACGGCCATGCGCCATGCAAGTTCCCCGCGGGCAAGTGCCATGGGTATTCCGGTCCCTTCAGGAGCGGCATCGAGCGCCCCTGCAAGGTCGTTCGTGCGGCAAATCCAGTTTGCAAGCAGCGGCGGCCCGGCATGATTGTCTAGATTGAACCAGCGTTTGCGGTCTGGCCGTGGAGCGGCCGGATCGACGGCAATGACCTCAAGATACACATCCGGGCCAAGCGAGAGGAGCGCGTTGTGCGTTCCCATGGCAGCGTGCTTGCCGCCCGGTGACATTTCAATTCCAAGCGCACGCTCGACAGCCTCCACGCCCTCATCAATCGAACGGCAGACGACCGCCAAGTGGTCAAGTTCCAAGGAGAACTTCATGGTGGAAAGATGCGGATGCGGGGCGTCTCTGCAAGCACAAATCGCCTCATGCGTGGCCGGCTTGCGCCTGCCGATGGACGGCATCCGTCACGGCCAGCCCCTATGATTCAAGGCAATCGCGGCGCTAGTTTCGCGCCTCGCGAATCAGCCGGACAATGTCCGACGCGGCAGCTGGAATGTTCGTGCCAGGTCCGAAGACGGCCTTGACGCCGGCTTCCTTGAGAAACCCGTAGTCCTGCTGCGGAATCACGCCGCCGCAAATCACCAGGATTTCCCCGGCATCCCTTTCCTTGAGCGCTTCGATCAACCTGGGAGCAAGCGTCTTGTGCCCGGCAGCTTGAGAGGAAATTCCCACCACGTGGACATCGTTGTCAACCGCGTCCTGCGCGGCCTCTTCCGGTGTCTGGAACAAAGGCCCGACGTCCACGTCAAATCCGATGTCTGCAAAGGCCGTGGCAATCACCTTCGCCCCGCGGTCATGGCCATCCTGGCCTAGCTTGACGACCAGCATGCGCGGACGGCGCCCTTCGTCCTCCTCGAATGATTCCACTTCCCTCTGGATCGCTTCAAATCCCTCGTCGCCCTCGTACGCAGCGCCGTACACTCCCGCAAGCGTCCTGATCTCGGCCCGATGGCGACCGAACACCTTTTCCATCGCCATGCTGATCTCTCCCACTGTGGCCCTTGCGCGGGCCGCCTCGACCGCCGCGAGAAGCAGGTTTCCCCCCTCGCGTGCAGCTAGTTCCAGTTCTGCAAGCGCCGCTTCGCAGGCAGCCGGATCACGGTTGTCCCGCACCTCTTCGAGCCGCGCGACTTGCGCCTTGCGCACCTCCTCGTTGTCGATTTCGAGAATGTCGATCTCGTCCTCGTCCGTTACGCCGTACTTGTTGACTCCGACGATCACCTCGTCGCCCCGGTCAATCATCGCCTGGCGCCTCGCCGCGCTCTCCTCGATTCGCAGCTTCGGCATGCCCGTGGCAACCGCCTTGGTCATGCCGCCCAGTTCCTCGATTTCCTCCATGAGCTCCCAAGCCTTCTCGGCCAGCTGAGCGGTCAGGGTCTCAACAAAGTAGGATCCTGCCAGCGGATCGACGACATCCGCGATTCCGGTCTCCTCCTGCAGTATCAGCTGCGTGTTCCTGGCGATCCTTGCGGAGAAATCGGTCGGCAGCGCAATCGCCTCGTCGAGCGCGTTCGTGTGCAGTGACTGCGTACCGCCCAGCACCGCGCTCATTGCTTCATAGGCGGTCCGTATCACGTTGTTGTAGGGATCCTGTTCCTGGAGGCTCACGCCCGACGTCTGGCAGTGTGTCCGCAGCATTCTGGAGCGAGGATTGCGCGGCTCGAACTCATCCATGACCCGGTTCCACAGCAGCCTGGCCGCACGGAGCTTGGCGACTTCCATGAAGAAATTCATGCCAATGGCAAAAAAGAAGCTGAGTCGTCCGGCGAACGTGTCCACGTCCATGCCGCGCGCGATCGCCGCACGGCAATACTCTCGCCCGTTCGCAAGCGTGTAGGCAAGCTCCTGCACGAGGTTCGCTCCCGCCTCCTGCATGTGATAGCCGGAAATCGAGATCGAATTGAACTTCGGCATGTGCTCGGAAGCATACTGTATGATGTCACCCACGATCCGCATCGAAGGCTCGGGCGGATAGACATAGGTGTTCCGCACCATGAACTCCTTCAGGATGTCGTTCTGAATCGTGCCGGCAAGCACCGACTTCTCGTGCCCCTGCTCTTCTCCCGTCACGATGAAATTCGCGAGCACGGGAATCACGGCACCGTTCATTGTCATTGACACGCTGACCTGGTCCAGTGGAATTCCGTCAAAGAGAATCTTCATGTCTTCGACGCTGTCGATCGCGACACCGGCCTTTCCCACGTCACCCAGGACACGCGGATGATCGCTGTCATATCCACGGTGCGTGGCCAGATCGAACGCGACGCTGACGCCCTGCTGTCCAGCCGCAAGGTTGCGCCGATAGAATGCGTTGCTTTCCTCAGCCGTCGAGAACCCGGCATACTGCCTGATGGTCCACGGCCGGCCTGCATACATGGTCGCCCTCACGCCTCGCGTGAATGGAGGGAACCCGGGCAGGCCATCCATGTGGGAGAGACTCCTGGCGTCCTCGGCCGTGTAGAGCGGCTTTACGCGTATGCCCTCCAGCGTCTCGCGTTCAATTTCCTCGACGCTTCCGCCGCGAAGTTCCTTCTCGGCAAGTTCCTTCCAGTCGTTCATCGCGGACCCCCGTTTTGCCAGGTTTCCTCAAGACCCCTTCGATTCCTGCGAATTCGGCTTATATTCGGGGCATATGGAGGTGGCATGACATCACGCATCACACCAGCATTCATTGCCGTATTGCTGGCAGGCCTTGCTCCGTGCGCGGCAGCGGCGACGGATGCCGGCGATTCGGCAGACTCGGTCGTGACCGCATGGCAGGCCGATCCCTCCACCGTCTTCGAAGCGCAGGACATCGATCTGGACAGGTTCAAGTGGGTCGCGCGGCCATTGATCGTCTTTTCGGACGCGCCGCAGGATCCGGCGTTCCACACGCAGATGGAGCTTCTGGCCGCGCGCATCGACGAGCTCGTGAAGCGGGATGTCGTCCTGATTGCCGACTCGGCACCTGCCGACGAAACCGAAATTCGCCGCGAATTCCGCCCGCGCGGCTTCATGCTGATCGTCGTCAGCAAGGACGGTCGCGTCATCCTGCGGAAACCGTTTCCGCGCGATGTGCGCGAAATAACGCGCTCCATCGACAACCTCCCGATTCGCAAGCAAGAACTGCGCGACGCTCTCGATGGTGGCTGACCCAAGGCAGCGGCCGGTAGCGCGCGAACAGCCATGATGAGCGTCTCGCCATGATGCATGCTTCGTGCAACGATCCCGGTCAGGTGCTGGAGTTCAGGTCGCATCATTCGAACTCCAGTATGACATCGTCCACCGCCAGGCTGTCACCTTCGCCGACATTGATCCTGGCAACCAAACCCCTTCTTTCGGCACGAAGGATGTTCTCCATCTTCATGGCCTCAATCGTGCAAAGCGCCTGGCCTTCCTGAACCTCCTGCCCTTCTTTCACGTCGATCTTCACGACCAGTCCCGGCATCGGGCAAAGCAGGAGCCTCGAGGTGTCGGGTGGCGTTTTCTCGGGCATTCGCGCTGCCAGTTCGTCCTGACGCGGGGTTCTCAACGTCACCATCAGGTCGGCCCCGCGATAGCGGATCCGGAATCCCTGGCTGCGGCTCTCAACCTTTAGAATGAGGCCCTCGCCATCCACAGCCAGCCGTGCAAGCTGCTGGCCGGGAAGCCAATCACTTTCGACACGCATCACCTCGTCGTTCTCGAACCGAACGTCGGCACCATCACGATCAGCCGTGATCCTGACCGGAATGGACACACCCTGCAGCGAAATCACCCAGTCGCGGCCCACGTGACGGGCATGGTTGTCCATGCGGCCCGAGATGCGAGTCCGACGAATTTCCGCCACGCGATGCATTGCTGCGGACGCGGCGACGATTCGCCGGAGGGTTGCCTCGTCCAGTTCCACGCCGTCGAATCCGTCCGGGAATTCCTCTGCAATGAATGCCGTCGTCATGTCGCCGGCGATGAACTTCGGATGGTCCATGACTGCGGAAAGGAAGGGGATGTTGTGGCCGATTCCCTCCAGCTCAAACGCGTCCAGTGCCCGTCGCATTTCATTCAGGGCCGACGCGCGATCAGGCGCCCAGGTGCAAAGCTTGGCGATCATCGGATCGTAGTGCATCGAGATCTCGCCGCCCTCGAAGACACCCGTATCGTTCCGGACCGCAGAGGACTCGCCCGTGACCTCCGCCGGAGGACGGTAGCGCGTCAGGCGCCCGATCGACGGGAGGAAGCCGCGATAGGGATCCTCGGCATAGAGCCGGCTTTCGAGCGCCCAGCCGCTGATGCCGATGTCCGACTGGGACAGTTCCAGCTTCTCGCCGGCCGCTACGCGAATCATCTGCTCGACCAGATCCACGCCGGTGATGAGTTCGGTCACGGGATGCTCGACCTGGAGCCGGGTGTTCATTTCGAGAAAGTAGAAGTTCCTCTCGCTGTCGACGATGAACTCGACCGTTCCTGCGCTTGCATATCCCACCGCTGCTGCAAGCGCGCAGGCCTGTTCACCCATGGCCCTGCGCGTCGCATCATCCAGGAACGGCGACGGAGCCTCTTCGACAACCTTCTGGTTGCGACGCTGGATCGAGCATTCGCGTTCATTCAGGTAGATCGTGTTGCCGAAAGAATCCGCCAGCACCTGTATTTCGATATGGCGCGGCTCGGTGACGAACTTCTCAATGAAGATGCGGTCGTCGCCAAAACAAGCGTCCGCCTCGTTCCTGGATGACTGGAATCCCTCGCGCGCCTCGTCATCATTCCAGGCGATCCGCATGCCCTTGCCGCCTCCGCCCGCACTCGCCTTGATCATCACGGGGTAGCCGATCTCTCCACTGATCCGCACCGCCTCGTCCGCACTCTCGATCAACCCCATGTAGCCCGGCACAGTGGAAACGCCCGCGTCCTGCGCCACCTTCTTGGACGTGATCTTGTCACCCATCGCCTCGATGGCGGGCTTGGGCGGACCGATGAATGTGACGTCCGCCGCCTCGAGCGCGTCCGCGAACTTCGGGTTCTCCGAGAGGAAGCCGTAGCCGGGATGCACGGCCTCCGCACCCGTCTGGCGAACCGCGTCCATTACCCGTTCGATGTTGATATAGGATTCGCTTGCCGGCGGGGGACCGACGTTCACGGCTTCGTCTGCCATCCTGACATGCAGCGCCCCCTTGTCAGCATCGGAATAGATTGCGACCGTCGGGATGCCCATTTTTCGCGCCGTCTTGATGACCCTGCATGCGATTTCGCCACGGTTGGCGATCAAGATCTTGCTGAACATGTCATCTCTCCAATCGGTCGAGATTCGACCCAAAATCAAACAGGGTTGTCCCTGCAGGTCGTCCCGAACAGCCCGTTTTCCAGTGATCTCGCAGCGAACCCGCGCCCGCCCGCGCTCCAATCTTCATGGGCCGATACGCCTGCAGCGACTTTCCTGAGTCAGCTACCCTCGTCGCCGATGTCTCCTGCGACACATCCCGCAAGGCCACCGACGGCAGGCCGCTCGGGATCCGCTCCGTCGTCACATGCCGCCAGCCCCGGAGCGGCTGCGAGCGAACACGCCGAAAGCACCCTATGCGTAGCCATACCCTTCTGGCGCGTTGGCGGCCACGTCCCCCTTTCACGGGAGGTGCGCTTGCCCAGAGTCGCGCAAATGCCTTGTGCCTCTGCCTATAGGACCCGGCACAACCGAAACTCGAAATTGCCGTGCTGCGGAAAGTCATGGCATGCACTTTCCATTGAAGGCCCCGGGAAAGGAGGTTCGAGCGCAATTCTCGTCAATGACGAGCATGCTCTCATAGCTTGCGGGATCAAACGGATCTTCGGCGGGAATCACCTCGCGCCCGAAAACCCAGGAAAGTCGCCCTGCATCCAGGTTGCCGCGGACAAACGGGTCCCGACCGAAATGGGTCCAAAGGCATGACATGAATGCCGCATCGGCTGCGCAGGCGGCAGGTCTGCGATCTGCATGCCGCTCGCGCACAACGAGCGGAGTCGGCCCGTCAGGGTTCGCACGCCGAATCGTGAACTGGAAATCGGTGCCGCGCAGGCGGCTGGGGAAGCCCTTGTGCCTCAGCATGGCCCGGCCTCCGTCGGCGGGGCCACGGACCGGGCGCAGACCGCGCCCGGCCGGGGAAGAGTCTTACATCTTCGACATAGGCTCTTCTTCCATGACCATGGGCATTTCTTCCATGGTTTCGCCCTGGTCGCATGCAGCGACCAAGGTGAGCATGCAAAGTGCAAGAAGAGTTTTGACTGTGAACGACATGGCTGTCTCCTTCGATCCGTCAAGGCCGCGTCAGCAAATCGGCCCGTTAATTTAGCCACCACACCCGGATATGCCTCCGAAGTGCCAACTCCGTCCCAACGGCGAAATCCCGGATAAGGGCACCACGCCTTGAAGGACAGTTCCTGCCTAGCGCACTTTGGCACAAGGTTTCCAGACCTTAGTTGCTGCGCATCGAATTCGGCGAATATGTGGCAAGAAAGCTGCATGTCGTCCGGTGGCTCAAAGCGGAATATTGTCGTGCTTTTTCCACGGATTGTTGAGACTCTTCGACCTCAGCGAAGCAAAGGCGCGGCATGCGCGAAGCCGCGTGGAGTGCGGCATGATGACCTCATCAACGAAGCCGCGCTCGGCCGCCCGGAACGGATTTGCGAAGTTTCGCTCGTACTCCTCAGTGCGGGCCGCGATCTTTTCGGGGTCTTTCAACTCCGAACGATAGAGGATCTCGGTCGCTCCCTTCGCACCCATGACGGCGACCTGTGCGGTCGGCCATGCATAGTTGAAATCTCCACGCAGGTGCTTTGACGCCATCACGACATAGGCGCCGCCATAAGCCTTGCGGGTGATCACGGTGACCTTGGGCACGGTGGCCTCGCCATAGGCGAACAGGAGCTTGGCACCGTGCTTGATCACGCCACCGTACTCCTGGGCCGTTCCCGGCAGAAAGCCCGGCACGTCCACGAAAGTGAGAATCGGGATCTCGAAGGCATCGCAGAACCGAACGAACCTGGCGGCCTTGCGCGAACTGTCGATGTCCAGAACGCCCGCCAGCACCAGCGGCTGGTTTGCAACGACGCCCACGGTCCGTCCCTCAAGCCGGATGAAACCGGTGATGATGTTCGCCGCGAATTCCGCCTGTATCTCGAAGAAGTCGCCTTCGTCGGCCACCTTGAGAATCAGTTCCTTCATGTCGTAGGGCTGGTTCGGATTCTCCGGGACTAGCGTATCGAGGCTCTCCGACGCCCGCGCCGGATCATCGAAGAACGGTCGGGACGGCACCCTGTCGCGGTTGTTCAAGGGCAGAAAGTCGAAGAAGCGACGGATTTCGGCCAGCGCCTCGACATCGTCGCGAAATGCGCCATCGGCCACCGAACTCTTCTTCGTGTGCGTCGAGGCTCCGCCGAGATCTTCCGCCGTCACCACCTCGTTCGTGACCGTTTTCACGACGTCCGGGCCAGTGACGAACATGTAGGAACTGTCTTCCACCATGAAGATGAAGTCGGTCATCGCCGGAGAGTAGACCGCGCCACCCGCACAAGGTCCCATGATGACGCTGATCTGGGGCACAACACCGCTCGCCAGAACGTTTCGCTGGAACACTTCGGCATATCCTGCAAGCGAGGCTACGCCTTCCTGGATCCGTGCTCCCCCGGAGTCATTCAGGCCAATGATCGGCGCTCCGTTCTGAAGCGCCATGTCCATGATCTTGCAGATCTTCTGGGCGTGGGTTTCGGAAAGCGACCCACCAAAGACCGTGAAGTCCTGGCTGAAAACGTAAACCATGCGGCCGTTGATGGTGCCCCAGCCCGTGATGACGCCGTCGCCTGCAGGCCTTGTGCGATCCATCCCGAAGTCAGTCGTTCGATGCGTGACGAACATGTCGAACTCTTCGAACGAGCCTTCATCCAGCAACAGTTCGACCCGTTCGCGCGCCGTCAGCTTCCCCTTGGCATGATGGGCCGCGACCCGTTCCTTGCCTCCGCCGGAAGCCGCGTCGGCCCGGCGCTTCGTGAGTTCCTCAAGAATGTCTGGCATGCATGCCTCCTGCAGACGGCGCTTCACCTGAGTAGCGCGCAGGGACAGGTGCTGGAAGCAAAACCTTGAATAGCTGCAATCACTGCAAACCAGTCGACACAAGGATTGCAAATCTGCAAAGTTCGCACAGCGATGGACAGGCGTGATCCCCTCGTCTAAACGACGCCTCATGAGACATGATGCAGACGTTCGGTTCCCCGACCGAACGACGCCTCCTCACATTCTGACGCTTGTTCTGATGTCTGGCCTGAGCGCGCTGAGCATGAGCATCATCCTGCCGTCGATGCCGCAGATGACGCGGGACCTCGGAACGCGCTACGAGGTGATTCAGTTCATGGTGTCCGGTTTCCTTGCCGCAACCGCAGTGATGCAACTGGTGATCGGTCCGATCAGCGACCGCTACGGCCGCAGGATCGTTACGCTTGTCGGGTTCGCCATTTTCGCGGCTGCATCAATCGGTTGCGCAATGGCACAATCGGTCGAAGTGCTGCTCGCCTTCCGCCTGCTGCAATGCACCGCCGCGGTCGGAATGGTGCTGTCACGCGCAATCGTCCGGGACCTGTATGCACAGGATCAGGCCGCGTCGATGATCGGATATGTCACGATGGGAATGGCTCTGGCACCAATGGTCGCGCCATCGATCGGCGGCATGCTGGATCAGGCATTCGGATGGCGCTCGGTGTTTATGTTCACGACGGCCTCCACCATTGCGGTGCTCGTGCTCTGCCTGTTCGACCTCGGCGAGACCAATAGCGGCGGGGGTGTCAGCTTCCTGCAGCAGGCCCGTGACTATCCCGAACTCCTTTCGTCGCGTCGATTCTGGGGCTACGCTTTCGCGTCCGCGTTTGCGAGCGGTTCCTTCTTCGCCTTCCTCGGCGGAGCGCCTTATGTCGCATCGACATTGTACGGGCTTTCTCCTTTCTGGGCAGGCATGTGCCTCGGAGCTCCGGCCATCGGTTATGCGTTCGGCAACTATCTCTCGGGCCGCCTGTCGGTTCGCCTCGGAGTCAACCGGATGATCCGGAACGGAGCGATCGTGACCGCATCCGGGCTCGGAATCGCGCTCACGCTGACAGTTCTCGGCCTGGATTCGCCCTTCGTCTTCTTCGGGTTCGGTCCCCTGATCGGAGTCGGCAACGGCATGGTCATTCCGAATGCAAGCGCCGGAATGCTGTCGGTGCGCCCCCATCTAGCGGGCAGCGCTTCGGGCATTGGCGGGGCATTCATGATCGGAGGAGGCGCCGCACTGTCAGTGTTTGCAGGAGTCCTGGTCCAGGACAGCACCAGCAGCGCGCCATTGCTGGCAATGATGTTGACATCCGTGCTCCTCGGCGTCGCATCGATCCAATACGTGGCTTGGCGCGAACGGCAACTCGACTCCGCTGCATCTTGAAAAATTTGCGAATTTGCGAAACCATGTTTGCAGTTTTTCAAACGGGATCGCAGACATGTCACCCTCCAAACCCTACGCGGGTGCAAAGCTTCGCGAAACGCGCACCAGGCAGGGATTGACGCAGAAGGCCTTTGCCCAGCGGCTTGGCATCTCGCTTCCCTACCTGAACCAGATGGAGAACAACCATCGGCCCGTTTCCTCATCCGTCATTCTGGCGCTGGTGAAGGAATTCGACTTCGATGTTAGGGAACTGGCATTGGGCGAAGGCGAGCGAATGGTCGCCGACCTTCGCGAGGCACTTGCTGATCCGGTGTTCGGGGACGCGTCGCCGCCTCAGGCCGACTTGCGGTTGGTTGCATCGAATGCCCCGCTCGTTGCGCGGGCCTTTCTCATGCTCCACCGGGCTCACGCGCAGGCGAATGAACGCCTTGCTTCGCTTGATGCGGCGCTCGGCCAAGACGGCATTCGCCACGGAGCGTCGCCCTGGGACGAGGTCCGGGACTTCTTCCATTATTGCGACAACTACGTCGATGCGATCGACCGGGCGGCGGAGCGCTTCACCGGAACCGGAACCGCGGACCAAGCCGTCGAGAAGGCGTGCAAGAAGCTGGGCATCCAGATTCGGGACGCAAGGGATGAAGGGGAAATGCGGCGCTTTGACCCGAAAACGCGAACGCTCTGGCTTTCGCCGTTGCCGTCTGAATCGACGCGTCGGTTCCAGGCATTGCACCAGATCGCGCTGGAGGTACATGGCGGTCTCATGGAGGCAACGCTGGACCTGGCCTGTTTCCAGACCGAGACGGCACGCCAAATCGCGAAGATCGGGTTGGCAAACTACTTCGCCGGAGCTGCCCTCATGCCTTACCGAACCTTCCTGGCCGCTGCCCGCGATACGCGCTGCGATCTTGATCGCCTCGCGCAGCGCTTCGGAGCGTCACTCGAACAGGTTGCTCATCGGCTGTCGACCTTGCAGCGACCAGGGGCCAAGGGCGTACCGTTCTTCTTTGTCCGAGTTGATCAGGCAGGCACGATCACGAAGCGCCATTCCGCAACTCCGCTTCAGTTTGCGCGATATGGCGGCGCCTGCCCGCTGTGGAACGTGCACCGTGCGTTCGAGACCCCGGGACAGTTCCTCAGGCAGCTCGCCGAAACGCCGGACGGTATCCGATATCTCTGCCTCGCTCGGGAAATTTCCGCATCTGGGGCGGCGTTTCGGGCACCGGTCCGCCGCTTCGCCATCGCGCTTGGCTGCGAGATCAGTCACGCGAGCGAAGTCGTCTATTCGGACGGTCTCGACCTTTCTGATGTCGAGAATTTCGAGCCGATCGGCATTTCCTGCCGGATTTGCGAACGCCGGGATTGCCACCAGCGCGCGGTGCCGCCTTTGGAGAGCGAAATCAAGATCGACCACAATCGGCGGCAGACTCTGCCCTACGAAGTGGCAGGTTAGGGAAGCGCTGCCCGCCTGTGCCGCAGCATTGCAGCCACGCCTGCAAACGCAGGAAATTCCCCGCACTTCATCCCCGCAGCCAGCGCAAGCCCGAGCGTGCAAGACTACATCTCTTCGATCGTCCGGCGAATGAGAGCAAGGCATGACGGATCGGAAAACCGGTGGTCGGCGCCCTTGACCAGCGCCAAGCGCATGTCGGGACCGTCTGCATGTTCCAGAAGTCGAAGCGCGGTCGATGTCGAGACCGCCTCGTCCTCGGTGCCTTGCAGGAACCGCACCGGAAACGGCAATGGAAGCGGGTCACGCAACACCAGATTACGGCGCCCGTCCTCGATCAGGCGCTTCGTGATAATGTAGGGCTCGTCCGAGTAGTCGGACGGCAAAGCAATGCGCCCTTCCGCTTCCAGGATCGACTTCTGGTCCTCATCGAACTCGTTCCAATACCCGTCTTCGGTGAAGTCCGGTGCCGCAGCGATCGCGACGAGACCGGCAATCCTCTCCGGCATCCAGCGCGCCAAGAGGAGCGAAATCCAGCCGCCCATGGACGAGCCGACGAGGACTTGCGGCCCTTCGGTGAGGCCGTTGACGACGGCCGCGGCATCGCTGGCCCAGTCACCAATCGTGCCGTCAAGAAAGTCACCCGATGACTCCCCGTGACCCGAATAGTCGAACCTTAGGAAGGCCCGGCCAGATTCTCGTGCCCAGTGTTCAAGGTCGAGCGCCTTTGTGCCCTCCATGTCCGAGCGGAACCCGCCCAGAAACACGACACCCGGGCCTGTGCCTTCGATCTGGCTGTATGCAAGCCGTCGACCGTCGTGCATGAAGTAGAGAGTCATTGATGCACACCTTCTTTTGGCCGGATCGAATGGCAGCTTGCCCGTTTCCGCGACAACGTGAATCGCGGCATGCCCATTATTCTGGACAGTCGTGGAGCTAGCAACGCGAAATGCCCTCCGCACGTTCTTCCGACAACTCCGTGCAGCGCAGCCGCGCGCAGACGGCTCTTGCGCTGGCACCCCATCTTGCCATGCCCGCTCCTTCAGCGCCGCCGGCACGCACCCGTGAGGTCGCACTGCATGTCTGGCGACCATCGGTCGAGTCATGTAGGTGCAGCCGTGCAATGGCCTTGTCGAAGATCACGAGATCGCCTGATGTTCTGGTTGTCGGCGGCGGCAATGCAGCGCTTTGCGCCGCAATCTCTGCGCGTGAGGCGGGAGCGTCGGTACTGCTCCTTGAACGTGCGCCGAAGCCGCACTGGGGCGGAAACTCCCGGCACACCCGCAACTTCCGCTGCATGCATGCCTGCCCGCTGAGACAACTCACCGATGCCTATGGCGAGGACGAGTACTTCAGCGACTTGATGCAGGTCACGGGCGGCAAGACGGATGAGGCGCTTGCTCGAGTGGTCATTCGACGCTCCGAGGATTGCTATCCCTGGATGGAAGCTCACGGCGTGAGATTCCAGCCTTCACTCTCGGGCACGCTTTCGCTCAGCCGTACCAACGCCTTCTTCCTTGGCGGCGGCATGTCACTGCCGGAATTCCAGACGGGACGGCTTCATCGCCATGCCGAGTTTTTTGAAATTCCCAATTGTGCAAATTCGTCGCAATCCACGAGAATTCGCGCAAACGACGTTGACATCATCAGAATCCCACGCCATCTGCGCTCTGAATAACCCGCAACCGGGCGTTCCGTGGGCGCCAAACCGACGAGGAGCACGAGGCCGATGGCCCAGATTTCCCTTACCTTTCCTGATGGCAATTCGCGAAGCTACGAGGCGGGCATAACCCCGTCCGATGTGGCCGCGGACATCTCGGTCTCGCTTGGCAAGAAGGCCATCAGCGCTACCGTGAACGGGGCGCATTGGGATCTGGCATGGCCCATCGCAGCGGATGCGGCCATCAGCATCCACACCATGCAGGATGACGAGCCAGCGCTCGAACTCATCAGGCACGACTTCGCGCATGTCATGGCGCGTGCGGTTCAAGAAATCTGGTCCGACGTAAAGGTCACAATCGGACCGGTTATTGAGCATGGCTGGTACTATGACTTTGACCGGGAAGAGCACTTCACTCCGGAAGACCTGAGCAAGATCGAGGCTCGGATGAAGGAGATCATCAACGCTCGCGATCCGGTTCGCACCGAGGTCTGGGATCGCCAGCGTGCGCTTCAGCATTATCGTGACAATAACGAACCCTACAAGGCGGAACTGGTCGACGCGATTCCAGGATCCGATCCGATTCGCATGTACTGGCACGGAGATTGGCAGGATCTCTGTCGTGGTCCGCACCTTCAGCATACCGGCCAACTGCCCGCAGACGCCTTCCGGTTGACCAGCATTGCCGGTGCCTATTGGCGGGGGGACAGCAGTCGAGAGATGCTCCAGCGCATCTACGGGGTCGCCTTCAAGAACCGTGACGGCCTCAAGCGGCACCTGAACATGCTCGAAGAAGCCGCGAATCGCGACCATCGGAGGCTCGGACGCGAAATGCACCTCTTCCACATGCAGGAGGAGGCGCCCGGCCAGGTCTTCTGGCACCCGAACGGCTGGACCATATACACGACCCTGCAGGACTATGTGCGCCGCCGTCAGCACGCGGGCGGATACGTGGAAGTGAACACCCCGCAAATCGTGGCTCGAAAGCTGTGGGAAGAAAGCGGACACTGGGACAAGTTCCAGGAACATATCTTCACGCTCGAAGTGGACGAGGAGCATGCCCGCGAGAAGGCGGTGAATGCGCTGAAGCCAATGAACTGCCCCTGCCACGTGCAGATATTCAACCAGGGCATCAAGTCCTACCGCGATCTCCCCCTGCGCATCGCGGAATTCGGATCCTGCAGCCGCTACGAACCGTCCGGGGCACTGCACGGAATCATGCGCGTTCGCGGCTTCACGCAGGATGACGGGCACATTTTCTGCCGCGAGGACCAGATCGAAAGCGAGACGGCCCGCTATATCGACTTCCTGGCCAACATCTATGCCGATCTCGGATTTCCCGAATTCAAGGTGAAGTTTGCCGACCGCCCGGAAATACGCGCAGGTTCGGACGAAGTATGGGACAAGGCAGAGGAAGCCTTGCTGCACGCAACGCGGGCCGCCGGAATCGAACCAGACCTGAACCCGGGCGAGGGCGCGTTCTACGGACCAAAGCTGGAATTTGTCCTGACCGACGCGATCGGGCGCGACTGGCAGTGCGGCACCCACCAGGTCGACTTCGTGCTGCCGGAACGACTGAACGCCACGTATGTGGGCGAGGATGGAGACAGGCACCGCCCCGTGATTCTGCATCGTGCCGCACTCGGATCGTTTGAACGCTTCATTGGCATCCTGATCGAGAACAGCGAAGGCCGTCTCCCATTCTGGCTGGCGCCGCGTCAGGTCGTCGTGGCCTCGATCACGTCGGACTCAAACGAGCATGCCGCCAAGATTGTCGCGGACCTCGTGAACGCAGGCGTTCGCGCCGAGCCCGACATCCGGAACGAGAAGATCAGCTACAAGGTTCGGGAACATTCGGTGGGCAAGGTGCCGATGATCCTAGCGGTCGGTCAACGCGAAGTGAACGACGGGACCGTGAGCATCAGGAGGCTTGGCAGCAAGGCGACCGAGACCCGCGCACTCGCCGATACCGTCCGGGAACTTGCGACCGAGGCTCTCCCGCCAGATCTCCGTCGGAACGATCGCGTGCGATCTGAATTCGACGCGGCATAGGCATCTCCGCGCCGGGCAAGAACTGGCGATATTTCAGAATTTAACAACACTGTCAGCACACGCAGCCGTGAATGGAAGTCTGATTCGATCCCGTCTTGAATGCGCGAGTCGATTTAACGACGAATTTCAACTGAATGAGGAAATCCCAATGTCCAAGACGACCAAGACCCTGGCGGCCGCTGGCGCTGTTGCAGCAGCATTGGCTGCGTCACTGGCTTTGCCCGCGCAAGCCCAGACCAAAGAGAAGTGTTACGGCGTCTCGCTGGCTGGCGACAACGACTGTGCAGCCGGAGAAGGCACCACTTGCTCCGGCACCTCCACCGTCGACTACCAAGGCAATGCCTGGACGCTTGTCGACACGGGCACCTGCGCCGAAATCGAGTTGCCGGCAATGGCCGACGGCACGCCGCGCATGGGCTCGCTCGAGCCGCTCGATCGCGACCTGCCGAGCTAAGGCTCTGACATCTGACGGCGTCTCCTGCATAGTCGGAGACGCCTCAACTGCTGGACTCCATCAATGCTGGATGCCACCACCCACAGATTTGCCTGCCTGCCCGATGCGCCAGGGGTCGGCTATAAGCCACAGCACTTCAGCGACATAGTGGACGATGCCGGGCCGGTTGCCTGGCTGGAAATTCACGCCGAAAACTACATGGGTGAAGGCGGTCGGCCCATCGCCCAGCTCAGGCATCTCTCCGAACGCTTCGCGTTTTCCGTGCATGGCGTCGGCCTTTCCATCGGCAGCGAAGGTCCGCTGGATACCGAGCACCTTGCGCGGCTCAGGCATCTTGTCGGATGGCTTGATCCGGCGAGCTTTTCCGAGCATCTGGCGTGGTCGACCCACGACTCCGCGTTTCTCAACGACCTGCTGCCCCTCCCCTACACGGCAGCAAGTCTCGCCCGCGTTGCCGAGCATATTGACGAAGTCCAGGAAGTCGTCGGGCGACGCATGCTGCTGGAGAACCCCTCTTCATATCTCGCGTTCGAGGAGTCCACGCTGGCAGAGACCGAATTTCTCCGCGAAATCGCCAAGCGAACCGGCTGCGGGCTCCTGCTCGACGTGAACAACGTATTTGTCAGTGCCACGAATCTTGGCACTGACCCGGTTTCGTATATCGACGCGTTCCCCTTGGAACTGGTTGGAGAGATCCACCTCGGCGGACATGACGACGGCGACGAAGACGACCATGGCGCCCCCCTGCTGATCGACAATCATGGCCGCGAGGTCGCGGACCCGGTCTGGTCATTGTTCGAGTACACGATCAGGAAATCCGGTCCCAAGCCAAGCCTCATAGAGTGGGACAACGATGTCCCCGAATGGCCGGTCCTCAAGGCTGAGGCCAGCCGCGCTGCCAGCGTCCTTGAAGCCGCGAACGCATGACGGTCGACCAGACCACGTTTCGGAAGGCGCTTCTGGATCCGGACGCTGTACGCCCAGAGGGTCTGAGCGACGGCCGAGGCCAGCCGGCCGGGCGTCGATTCGATGTCTATCGCAACAACGTGGCCGTCTCTCTGACTGAAGCACTGGAAGTGGGCTTTCCCGTCATCCGCAAACTGGTAGGGCAAGACAACTTCAAGCTGCTTGCCTCCGCGTATCTGCGCCTCCACCCCCCGCGTTCGCCGCTGATGATGCATTTCGGGGCCGACATGCCCTCGTTCCTGGCCGAATTCGAACCCACAAGGCAAATTGGCTATCTGCCGGATGTCGCACGGCTCGAACTTGCAATCCGGGAAAGCTATCACGCGGCCGACGCGGAACCGATCAACCCCGCAGAACTCGAAGCGCTGTCGCCCGAGGCGTTGACCGGCTCCGGCGTGCAACTGGCCCCTTCCTCGCGGCTGGTGCGATCGCCTTGGCCGATCTTTTCCATATGGCGCTTCAACGTCGAGGAAGGCGCGCAAACCCCAAAGATGGCTGCCGAGGACGTGTTGGTCAGCCGGCCGGACTTGGATCCGGTCCCCCGGCTGCTGCCCTCAGGCGGGGCGGAATTCATCACTGCGCTCTTGACGGGTGCGACATTCGGGGATGCAATGGACAAGGCATCAGAGGCATCCCGGAACTTTGACCTGTCGGCGGTGTTCACCCTCTTGGTCGAAATGAAGACCTTGATCGAAATTGGAGGATAGCTTTCATGTCCAACAATATCCTGTTGCTGCCGGACCGGCTGCTTGCATTGATCGAACCGGCAGCCACGCCGGTCCTGACCACGCTTGCGCGCTTCATTTTTGCCGCCGTCCTGCTTGTCTACTATCTCAACTCGGCGCTGACAAAGATACCGGACGGCCTGATCAATCTGGTATCGCCGAGCTTCAATGCCTTTGCGCAGATTTTCCCAAAGGAAGCAGCGGCTGTGAGCTATGACATCGGCAGCGCAACGATCTTCCAGAAACTTGTGATTCTCGCAGGAACCTGGGCGGAATTCGTGCTTCCGTGCCTCCTGATTGTCGGCTTGTTCACTCGTGCCGCCGCGCTCGGCATGATCGGATTCGTGACGATTCAGAGCCTCACCGACATTTTCGGCCATGGCGGAGAAGCCGGAGCATGGTTTGACCGCCTCTCGGACGCGGTGATTCTGGACCAGCGCGCCTTCTGGGTCTTCCTGCTTCTTTACCTGCTCTTCCGGGGCGGCGGGCCGATTGCAGTCGACCGATTGCTCGACGCGGCTTTCGATCGGAACAGGTAGGACATAATAGGTCAGTCAAGCTGCCGAAGAGGACCTATGAACCTATTCACCTAGATGCTGCAACCTTGACGCTGCACTCCAGCCAAGCGTGACCAGTTCGCCATCGACGATGACTGGGCGTTTCATGAGCGTGGGATTCCTGGCAATCAAATCTTCCGGCGTTCCCTGACGCTCTGAATCCGACAGGTTGCGCCAAGTGGTCGAGCGACGGTTGACGAAATTGTCTCCGAACTCCCGAAGGAAGCGATCAATTGCATCGGAATCCATCTGGCTTTCGCGGACATCCACGAATGTAACGTCCTTGCCAGCAGCTTTCAGTTCCTGAATTGCCATTCGGCAAGTGCTGCAATTCTTCAACCCGTAGACTGTCGGCATTCTGGTCATGTCCCTGTCATGCAAGGTCTGGGAATCAAGTGGGGGCTTATGCATCTATCCAAACTGCCCGTCAGGCCACCTCCTCCGGCACGGTACGTTGCTTCGAACGGGGCGCGCGCGAAAGTGATGCCAGCGAGAACGGGGTTCTTGTGCGACTGCTGCCAAGGCCCTTGCCTAAGCGCAAGCCAGAGGAACGACCGCATGGACCTCGTGGCCACGCACGGGCACGTCGTCCATCGCCTGCTGCCGCAGACGCGCAGGAACCGTCGGGCCGAGAGGCCCCTGATCTCGGCGGTGCGGCGAAAAAGCCAGTCCCCAGATTTGTCGATCTTGCACGGGCGCGGCTGGCGCGGTCCGTAGGACGGCGCTCTCAGGCCGCGTGCGTGATGCCTGCGCACAGTCTTGTGGCCGAAGTCCGTCTCGCGGGGGATGCCGGCGATGCCGAGCCCTTCCGCTTCAGGTCGTGGATGAAGACGAAGTCCTTCAGTTTGATCATTGTGTCGCCTCCAGGGCTTGTCGGATCTGGGCGTCAGCGCCCGAAAGTGGGGACTTTTGTCTTGGCGCTTTTTTGGAGAATTAACTTGGCACTAACAAATGTACGGAACCCGGGCAATCACCTGGCCATCAGGCGCGCGCGCTTGGAGCGTCCCAGCCATGTCGTCCGTCCGGAGCGGTCGTCGGCAAGTCAACGATGGGGCTACCGCGAATTGCTGACTGAAAGTCCAAAGGCGTTGACTCGGTTGACTGCCTGTCGCTAGACGGCCCGTCCCCGGCAATGTAACACCTTGGCCGTTGTGACGATTCCAAGCAGAGACACATTGCTGAACTCCGCGCGAGCAATGTACCCGGCATTGCGTGCCCGACAGAGGCGCTGCGCTGAAGAGCGCAAGGTTCCGGACGAGACAGTCAATGAGTTGGAAGTCGCGGGCCTCTTCAACGTCACCAAACCGCGAGAATTCGGTGGCTTTGAGATGCCCTACTACGTCTTCTGCGAGCTCGTCATGGAAATTGCGAAGGGTTGTCCGTCAAGCGGATGGGTCTACGCCGTGATCGGTGAGCACAATCAGACGGTTGCCGCCTATTATACCGCCAGCGCAATGCAGGATGTCTGGGGCAGCGATCCATCGGCGAGAATTGCCTCCGGCAACGCCCCCGACTTGAAAGTCAAGTGCACCGATGGCGGTTGGCTTCTCAACGGGCAATTGAAATTTTCAAGTGGCTGCGATCATTGCGACTGGCACGTCACGGGCGGAAGGATCGACGGCAAACCAACGAAATTCATCTTTCGGCGTGGAGATTCGGAGATCATCGACACCTGGCATGTGATGGGGCTCGAAGGCACTGGAAGCAGGGACGTGAAACTCAAGGACGTCTTTCTTCCAGATCACTGTGCATCTCCGGCGGACTTTTTCGGACCTAAATTCAAGGACGCCCCGATTTACCGTCAACCGCAATGGTCAACCAATCCCTATAGCTTGGCCTCGGCAATTGTCGGTGCCGCGCAGGGCGCGCTTGAAATACTCATTGATGACATTCGCGAGCGTACGCCCCGCATGGGCGGCAAGTTCAATATCCGCGACCTTCAGAACATCCAGATGCGCATTGCTGAATCCTCCGCCGAGATCGACGCCGCCAGGCGCATGCTGGTCGGCAATTTGCGAGAAACACATGAAATCTTGTTGGTTCAGGACGATCTGCCAAGAAAGATCATGGCGCGAAACCGCCGCGACATGGCCTATGCACCCATACTGGCAAAGCGCTCAGTCGATCGGGTATTCTATGCATCCGGCGCAACAAGCATCTTCCTTTCGAATGATCTGCAGCGCTACTACCGAGACATTAATGCTGGTGCACAACAGATCTTTCTGGACTGGGACGCCAATTCCACGATCTACGGCAAGGTCGCGCTGGGCCTCGATCCCGGGCCAGTGAGTTGGTAGTGCGAAATTGACGGTTCATTCCCGTTCCGCATGTAACACGCCAGGTCTGACCGGTTCGCCGGAGTGAACATGTGAAGGCGAGCAGCCATGCCCGGAAGCGCTGCCCGAAAATTCTTAGTGGCCGCGACGGGAGCGGCATGGCCATGACCATTGGCTGCAGCACAGCCGCGCAATGTCTGGAACGGCCAAGTGGTCCCGGAATTCAGTTCATGGGCATTCCGCTTCGAGAGTGACAGTCCTGCAAAACGTAACGATCCGACAGCAGCCTGCACCGGAGCCTCCGCATCTGCGTCCGACGCCGATGGGCAGCACGTTTCGCCTTGTTGAGTTTCTTCCCAAGACCTGAGGTGATGAAGGCCCTCGATGGAATGGCAGCATTCGGGGAGATAGGCGCCAGCGGAAGAGAGCACGTGCACCCCCAGGCCACGGCAAGCGGACACGGGCAGACTTGTGACCGACAATTTTGCAAGGTTGTCCTTCGAGGAGCACGGTGAGACAGTAAGATGAAACCTTGGAGAGGTCAGACATGAAGATCACCTGGTACGGCCAAGCCAGCTTCGCCATCGAAAGCGATGACGGAACTCGCGTTGTGACAGACCCCTACGACCCTGAGAAGGCAGGTTTCAGACCCTTCTCCGATCCTGCAGACATCGTCATCAAGTCCAGCAGCAATGACGACTTTCACGACAATGACCATCTGGTTCCTAAGAGAGAGGGCGCAACAGTAATTGACGCGCTGCAAGTCGCGCTTGGCAGCAAGAAAACCAATTCACACGGAATCACATTCCACGCAATTGAAGCAATGGAGCATCTGGAGCATCCAAGTCGGGACCCCGACCAGAATGCGATGTACCGCTTCAACGTCGACGGAATTGAGATCGGCCATATGGGCGACATGGGAAACGATTTTTCCGACGCGCAGTTGTCCTTCTTCAAGGATATCGATGTTCTCTTGAGCCATGCAGGCGGCTATCCCGTGATCTCTCTGGAAGAACTGAACCGAATTGCCGAAGTCGTGCGCCCCCGGCTCGTCATCCCCATGCACTTTCGCACTCTGTGCTACAGGCCATGCGAAATGCACTTCATTTCGGCATTTCTTGAGTCATTTGGCGAGGAACGCGTCGACTTTGCTTGCAAGAGCGCCATCTCGCTCGGACTTGGGGATCTGCCAACCGAGACGCGAGCGCTCGTATTGGATTATCACTGAACCAATTCGGAAACTGCGTGATCGGCCCGCGATACTTGACCTGCGAAAAGCCGGTCGCCAACGGGCCGCCCTCACGCAGCCTTGCTCACCGAACTGGCCACGCTGATGCCGAAAGAGGTGAGGTTTCCGGGCAGCCCGTACCATGTCGTCCCGACGCTCCCGACGCGCACTGTGGAGCCGGTTCCTCGAATTTTCGGCTATCGACCGCGCCGGATTCCTCTCGTGATGAGATTAGCCGGGATCGTTACATGTCGAGTCCCGCCCAAATTTCGCCATCTTGCTGATGAAAAGGAATTTTTTGAAAATTCGGCAATGAAGTCCCGACCAATTGACAGAATTCCGACTTCCTGCGTGTTCATCTCGGCAGGTCCAATCCGAAGCAATTCTGGCGGCTCACACCGCGCTCGCTTTGACGTCTGAAAGGGCGCGCAGCCGATCCCCAATCATGTTCAGGGACAGGATTGTCAGAAACATTACGCCTGCCGGCACGAAGGTGATGTGGGGTGCCTTGGAGATCTCTTCGAAGCCGTCGCCGACCATTTTTCCCCAGGTTGGCGTAGGCGGCGGGAAACCCACGCCAAGGAAGGCCAACGCTCCTTCTATGATGATTACGATCGACATGCCGAACAGGACCAGGGACAGCATTGGCACGATGACATTGGGGAGGAGTTCCCGCACCATGATCCTGATGCTCGACGCACCTTGCGCACGTGCGGCCAATACGAATTCTCTTTCCGCAAACAGAATCGTGTTGGCTCTGGCAACCCGGACCTCTGGTGGAATGCCGAAAAACGCCAGAGCCAGGATCATCACTGGCAACGTTGCGCCGAAAAAGAACAAGATCACCATGACGCCGACGATGTTCGGGAAGGCCAAAATGGAGTCGGTAAATACGCTAACGGCTGTATCGACACGCCCGCGAAAATAGCCTGCTGAGAGACCGAGCACGAGACCAACAGCCAGGCTCAGGAATGGAGCGGTAAACGCCAGCGTCAGCGAGACTCGTCCCCCGTGAATGGCGCGAGAGAGCAAATCCCGACCGACCGCATCCGTGCCAAGAAGGTAGCCTTCAGAAAGCGGTGGCTCGAACTGACGGTCAAGGTTTGTCGACAGTGGGTCGTAGAGCGGCAACCAGGGCGCGAGCAATGCGCCGAAGCTGATGAAGATGAGCCACCCGACGCAGAGCCAAAACACGATGCCAAGCCGCTTCCACCATGGCTGTACGGTATTGATTGACATTGCCAAATCACACCTCCCGCGCAGGTCGGGCTGCGTGACGGGCTTCTTCGGCCCGCCGGTTCACGCGGGGGTCCAAGAGCGCGTAGAGGATGTCCACGCTAAGATTGATCGCGACATAGGCGATGGCGGAGAATGTCACGATGGCCTGCACGACCAGCACATCCCGGGCATCGATCGCGTCAATGAGCAGCTTGCCGATACCCGGCAGGGCGAAAATGTTCTCGACGATGACCAAACCGCTGATCAGACGGCCAACTTGGAGTCCGAGAACGGTAATCAAGGTAAAGGAAGATGGCCGCATGGCGTGGTGGACAAGGATGTAGGTCGTCGACAAGCCCTTGGCCTTTGCCAGCGCGATGTAGTCCTCCTGAAGCGTGGTGATCAGATCCACCCGCAGCACGCGCAGGAAAATTGGAACTTCGCTTAGCCCGATGGCGAGCATCGGCAAAATGAAATGCTTCATGTTTGCCCACACGCCGAAGAACATTGGCGCGTGCCCAGCCGCTGGCAAGAGTTGAAGAATCACGGCGAAGAGCCAGATAAAGACGATAGACGTCATGAATGTGGGGGTCGCGACGAGACCGAAGGCCCCGGCTGTAATCAGTCGATCAATGTAACTGTTGCTTTTGTAGGCGCTTAGAAGGGCCAGCGGCACCGCGATGATCAAGGCAAACACGAGCGACATGACCATGAGCTGCGCGGTAACGGGTATGCGCTGCAACAGGAGGTCGCTGATCTTCTTGCCGGTAATGAATGATCGCCCGAGATCGCCTTGGACGAGGTCGCCCAGCCAAAGCACATATCGAATGGGCAGCGGCTTATCGAGGCCAAGCTCCTCCTCGATCTGGCGACGGACTTCCGGGTCGTTGGCGGTTGCCGCATCTTCGCCGGCGAGGATCGTGTCGACCACATCGCCCGGAAGCAGATTCATGAGCATGAAGCTCATGAAGGTCACGAGAAAGAAGACCGGGATCAGGTGTAACAGCCGGCTTCTCAAATATGCCATCAGCTGTCTCCCAAAGGGATCGGTTAGCGGGCTGGCAAGGTTTCGAGCGCATGATCGCCAAGTTCGCCCGAATTGTGAACAACCCTTCCGCCAATGATCGTCATCACTGAGGTTATATTCCGAATCTCGTCATCGGACACGGCCGCTTCGTCAAAGAAGTCCGCGCTGAGCACGGCGAGATCGCCGAATTTCCCCACGGCAATGCCGCCCATGTTCCGCTCTTCCTTGCAGAACCACCCTTGCGGCTTGGTCCAGATTTGCAGGACTTCTTCTCGGCTGATGGTCTGGTCCGGGTTGATCAACTCGCCGGCATGATTCCGCCCCGTGACCGCATAGTAGAACATTACCCAGGGATTCATCACCGAAATGCGCGCGCCGTCAGAGCCGCCGCCAACGACGATGCCACTGTCCAGGATCATTCGGAATGGTGGATTGCCGGGCGGCTTAAGCGTCCCTTCCAGGTAGGGAGAGGAATGGGAGCTGATGCCGACGCCGAGATCGATGGCGCGATTGATGGTCTCGGCATCGATGCCGTAGCAATGGTCCATTGACCAATGGAGGTCGGAAATTTGCGTGCTCTTGTTGACCTCTTCCCAGACACGCAGATGCTCCCTTTGCTCGGCAAGGCTGATCAGATGTTGCTTATAGACCCATCCACGTTCCGCCACGGCTCGAACGGACTCGGTGTAGAAGTCCGGAAGCGGTTGTTCTCGTTGCAACTTGTTGGGAATGAGCCATTCCCCAATGCCCGCGATGCGCAAAACGTCATTGCCGAACTCCTTGAACGTGTAGTCCAATCGCGACATGAGGTCGGGCAGACTCGCATCCTTGTCCAGGACCGGCAGATAGATGCGAATTCGGATAGGCATGCGTCCTTCTCGCATAAGATCAAGGATAGGATTGTAGCCGGTCGCGGGATCGAGCCAGCCCCCTGCTGGGATCGTGCCCCCCATATCGAAGAGATTGGTTAGTCCCATCGACAATGCATGGTCCATCTGGCTTGCCGTCTGTCGCAACGTGTCGTCATAGCTGTGGCTTCGACTCAGCGCCTCCCAAGCCGCCACCGTGTCCTGGCCCTTGGCAACGATGCCATCATCGCCCACAGGCACGCCGAGGCCCCCGAGCAACGCCTTTGCGAGCGAGTTCGTCGCACCCGGTCCCCAGTTGGAGACAGACAGATAGACTGGATGACGGGGCGCGGCATCGTCGAGTTCAGCCTTAGTCGGGTAACGTCTTTCGGCAAACTGGTCCGGATGTATCCCGCCGATTGCACTTAGCAGTTGCCCGTCTGGCACCTTGCGGGCTCGGTCACGGATGACCAACAGGGCTTCGTCGATTGAAAACGAAGTCTCCAGCAAGCGCATGTCGTGACCCGGCAGCAGCCCGGTGCGAAGAAAATGGATATGGTTGTCGATGAGCCCAGGGATGACCGTTCGACCCTGGAGATCGATCACATTCGCGTCCGGGCCTCGTGGCTGGACACCGTCCCCAAGCGCCGCGAAGCGTCCACTTTCGATCGACACGGACGAGACCACCGTCCCGTGGCCGTCCATCGTGTGAATCTTGCCGTTCCTCAGAACGAGTTCATGGAGCACTGCTCAAATCCGGGACTTGTGGAAGAAAGGGCGCGCGATTGACATTTGTCACCGCGCGCGCCCCAGGCTGTATCCTATTCGGTGACCCACAGGCGATGCGCGTTGAAGGTATACCCGAAGGGCTGTTGCACGCCACCAACGTTGTTGCGGTAAGCAATATGCATGCGCGGGTGGTCATACGGGATAAACGCCGCCTCATCGGCCAGGACCTGCTGATAGGCGCAGCTGGCCTCGTACCGGGCATCCCTGTCCGTTGCGGCATTCACGGCCTCCACCGCCGCATCAATGCGTGGGTTGTCCAGGTGGAACTGCACGCTGGACGGGTGGCCAGAGTGGAAGCGCGTGGCCACGAGGCTTGGATCAGCATTCGAGAAGTTCTCGACGAACGTGAAGATGTCGAATTCCCCGCTCAGCAGCGGGCGGATGAATCCAGGTCCGCGCGGTCCCGCCTTCTGCGTTGCGCTGATGCCGACCTGACGCCACATGTCAATCATCGCAGTCACCGTCTTTTCTGCCTGCGCATTCGGAAAGTGATCGACGTTGAACGTGACGGCTTGACCGGTCTCCCCAGTGTATTCGTCGAGCAGGGCCTTGGCCTTCGCCGGGTCATGTTCGGGCCAAGTCACGTCCGGGCAATGCCAGGGATGGCCGTCACCATACATGTCGTTCTCTGCCTGATCACGGCAAATGCCCGAGTAGGCGCAGGTGACCTGCTGCCGATCAAGCGCATGGATCAGCGCCTTCCGTACGCGGACGTCGCTGAATGGTGCCTTGGAATGGTTAAACCCGATCATCTGCCCCGAGGACAGACGCGGCCCCGAAACAACCGTGATGTTCGGATCTTCTTCGAGTTCAGGCAGGAAGCCGCGCGAATTGACATACATGACGTCGATGTCGCCGGCCTTCAAGGCGTTGACCCGATTCACCTCCGGAGGAATGAACAAGAATGTCAGTTCGTCCAGATACTGCCCGTCCGGGTTCCAGTAATGCGGATTCTTTACCAGCTTGACGTACGCCCCGTCTCTCCACTCGTCGAGCATGTAGGGGCCTGCACCCACCGGGTTTTCGTTGAATTCAGGCTTTTCCTGATTTTCTGCCAGATACTTCGGCGCGGTGACCCACCATGACATGTTCGGCTGAGCCGCCATGTCCTTGAAGCCAGGGTTGGGGACAGCGAACTTGAAGTCGACCGTGTAGTCGTCGACTTTCTCCACACCCTCCAGATGCGGCCCCATCAATCGGCGATAACGGCCAGCGAAGCGCCCGTCCAATCCCGTGAGCAGCCGGGTGAAGTGGGTGACATATGCGTCTGCGTTCAGGTCTTCTCCGTTGGAGAACTTGACACCTTGGCGAAGCACGACGCGCCAAGTCTTTGCGTCATCGCTTGGCGTAGCGGACAAGGCATGAACCGGATGGATTTCGCGTGTGTTGCCGTCAACCTCGAACATCCGCTCGTAGATGGCCTGAAGAATGTATTGCCGGAAATGCGCGAAACTCAGGACCTTGAAGTTGTCAAAGCCTGAAACGTCCTGTTCCACCCCGACAACAAGCGAGCCTCCGTGCGACTGCGCTGCGCTCTGCTCTGCGCCGGCGGCGAAAGTCAATGCCACCGTGGCAGCCAAGAGTGCGCTTGCCTTCCTTGGTATTCTCATTTGCCGTTCCTCCCGAGTTGTAAGGCGCATTTCCCACCCCAGCGGAGCGTTAGCTGAGCACTTTCAGAGCATTTCAGATCTTCGGCTCCGACCTGGCCCTGCGCCCATGCGAAAACATGCATGTCGACCCAATTTGCGCGGACTATTCCCCCAAGCACAAATGGCGACCAACTGCACATTATTCATAAGACGCGATCTGTATGATGTTGGGAAGGTATCTTTTGCGCCAAGGGTATGCATAATCGGCATATAGCTGCATCCGAGGAACAAGCGTCGATATGCGGACAACCATGCTTCAAGGTCCTGTATTTCAGTTGGAATTCAAGCACTTCCGCCAACTTATGGTTTTGGCGGAAGAAGGCAGCATTCGAGCCGCGTCTCGAAAGCTTCGCATCAGCCAACCGGCGCTCAGCCGTTCAATCCGCTCCATCGAAGGCAAACTTCAAGCCAAAGTTGTTGAGCGCGGGCCCCACGGAGTCACCCTGACGCGCTACGGCGAAATCCTCCGTAGCTATGGCAGCATCATCGATGCCAATGTCAGATTTGCCGCGGAAGAAATCGAGGATCATCGAGGCAGCAAAAGCGGCAGCATCCGAATGGGCATCGGGCCTTATGAAGGGTTCACGATCGTGCACCTGGCAATCGAGCGGATGCGCAAGCGACGACCTGATCTTGAAGTCACGATCTACGAAGGCGATTTCGACGCGCTCGCGGAACGGCTTCTAGTCGGCCAAATCGACTTGATTCTGGGCCCAACGCCGATGGACGAAAGCCCGCCTGGCCTGACAGGTCAGATTCTTGCGCATACCCGACCCGTCCTTGTCGTTCGCAGCTGCCACCCGCTGACCGCCGACAAGGTCGACATGAATACCTTGGCCAACAGCAACTGGATTCTATCAGTGGAGGGATCGAACGCGCGGAAGTGGATTGGCGAAGTCTTTGGCCGCCATGGATTGCCGCCGCCAAATGGCCCGATCAGTGCCTATCCATCGATGACCGCGCTGGCGATGGTAAGAAAGATGGACCTTATAGCACTCCTGCCAAGGCAGCTTGTGGAACGAGACATCAACGAAGGCGTATTACGAACATTGCCGACAGGAGATGTAGAGTTCGTGCTTCCGGTCCGTCTGACAACGCGAGAATTCGGCGTTCTCTCTTCGGTCAATCGACAGATGATCGCCGAACTGAAGCAAATTTGCAGAGAGATCGGAGATCAACTGTGAGCGCGGGCAACACAGATGCAGGGGTCGGATCGCGGGCTCTCTTGGAGGTCGTCGACCTTCACACTCACTTCATTACGCCACGTGGAGTGGCACGGGCCGTCGATGGTATTTCATTTAAGCTTGAGCGTGGACGGATGTTGGGAATCGTCGGAGAGTCGGGGTCTGGCAAGAGCGTACTTTCACGGACGATCATCGACATTTTGCCACATGACGGGTCGGTCCTTTATCAGGGCCGAGTGCTGTTTGAAGGGCGCGATCTTCGCACGCTCTCAAGGCGACAGATGCGCGACGTGCGCGGCCGCGACATCGCAATGGTCTTTCAGGATCCAATGTCGTCATTGAATCCAGTCAAGAAAATTGGTCACCAGATCACCGAAGTGCTGAAGAAGCGACGTGGGTTTTCGTCGGTTGACGCGCGCATCCAAGCCTCCAATCTGGTGGCCTCTGTCGGGATTCCCGATCCGGAACAACAACTTAACCGCTACCCAATGCATCTGTCCGGAGGCATGCGGCAGCGGGTTGCGATTGCAATTGCGCTTGCCGGTCAACCAAAGCTGTTGATCGCCGACGAACCTACAACCGCCCTGGATGTCAGCGTTCAGGCACAGATCATGAGCCTGCTGCGCAGAATCCAAAAAGAGCGGAACATGGCGGTAATCTTCATCTCCCACAACCTTGGCATCATCGCGGGCTACACCGACGACGTCGCCGTCATGTATGCGGGCCAGATCGTCGAATATTGCGAGACCCAAAGCCTCCTTAAAAACATGCGCATGCCCTACACCGAAGACTTGAAGAACTCGGCTCCAGAGCTGTCCGCAAAGCCTCATTCGCGTCTGACTGCCATACCGGGGTTGCCGCCCAACCTTCTGGACATTCCGCCGGGATGCCGTTTCCACCAACGGTGCCGCTACGCCCGACAGAAGTGCAAGACTGCGATGCCGACGCTGGCCGCCGAGGGTGGCGACGCCGGACACCTCTACGCCTGCTGGTACCCCTTGGCAAATCGAGAGGCTGAGGCGTGAGCGCGTCTCCAATACTGTCCGTGAGCGACGTAGCAGTCGAATACCAGTCGCAGGGGATCAGCTTCGCCGCGGTGTCCGGCATAAATTTCGATCTGGATGAGGGCGAAACCTTGGGGCTGGTCGGAGAGTCCGGCTGCGGAAAGTCTACGATCGGGCGTGCGATCCTGCAGTTGCCGAGACCGACGCGAGGACGAGTCAGCTTTTTGTCAAAGGAACTTACGCACCTGTCAGAAAGGGAAATGCGCCCGGTGCGCCGCCGACTGCAGGTCATCTTTCAGGACCCGGTCTCGTCGCTCAATCCGCGCCGGAAGGTCATGGACATCGTCGCCGAACCGCTTGACATTGCCGGGTTCGGATCCAGGAGCGAGCGCTACGAAAAGGTGGCGGAGATGCTGAAGGCCGTCGGGATGAATCCCGCGACCACCATGGACCGGCGGCCGCACCAGTTTTCGGGCGGCCAATGCCAGCGAATTTGCATAGCGCGCGCACTGATCCAGGAACCTAAGCTGATTGTCTGCGATGAGCCGGTATCCTCGCTGGACGTGTCGGTCCAGGCACAAATCCTCAACCTGCTGGAAGACATGAAGGACCAATACGGCCTGACGCTCCTGTTCATCAGCCATGACCTCGCAGTGGTGAAGCACATCAGCGATCGCGTGGTCGTCATGTATCTGGGGAAGTTCTGCGAACTCGCTGATTCAGAGCGCATCTACGAAGCACCAGCGCATCCTTATACCGCCGGTCTGATCGCAACGATTCCGACAATCGAGGGCGGTCGAATTGCGGATGGCGAAAATGCCTTGGCTGGTGAGCTGCCGTCACCGCTCGACCCGCCAACTGGCTGCCGCTTCCGAACGCGGTGTCCGTTTGCAAAGGAGCAATGCGCACGTGAAGAACCGAATCTGCGTGAAATCGAAAATCGACACTACGTCGCCTGTCACTTTCCGCTCGTCTGATTCAAGCCGGAAGGCAGCAGCACGTCCGCACGCGTCTCAATCAGACATGTGCAACAGCATCTCCGGCATTTCGCCAGCCGCATGAAAGCCGCCGGGAACGAGTTCCGCCCGGTCCAAATGGACTTTGGCGATCTCCCCGCTCGCCAACGCGACCAGCACATGCTCCCCGTCTTGCATTGGCAACGCATGGAACGGTTCGCCCGACACTTCCACCGTCGTGCGTCGCGTCAGATCGCTGGCATCGAGCAAATCCACAAACCCTTGGTCGGCGCGCTCATCATAGGTCGTCACCAGTACAAGCGATCCATCCTGGGTCACGAACGGCCATCCGGGCACCGCCGTCAACCGAACGGTTTCGACAACCTGCCGTGCCGCGCGGTCGATGACATGAAGCAGCGGACGATTGAGATGCCCGACGTACAGACGCTGATCGTCATGCGACACGCGGATTGCCTGTGCGCCAACCGGGAGCGGAATCTTGGCCCGCAACTCCTTTGAATTGACATCCACTTCGCAAATGAACGGATATTCCTTGGCCGAGAAATAAACCGTGCTTCCATCAGATGTCGGCGCCAAAAAATGCCCAGGAACCCCTAAATGGATCGTATGCTCTATTTCCCACGTCGCCGGGTCCAGAACCAAGACACAGCAGTTCGCGTCAACGGTCACCCAAATCATGCCGTCGGGGTCAGTCATTAGTGCGTGCGGCCCGAAATACAGACCCAGGTCGACGTGACCAACAAGTTTCATCTGAATCAGGTCGACGACCGCCAGCCGATTGTCTGGCGCATTCAGGCCATAGTCCTTGTCGCCATAGAGCGATACGAAGGCGTGGCTGCCGTCGTTGGTGATGGCAATCTCATGCGGCTTTGCGATTCCTGCTGTACCAACCGGCACGCACGCCAATCGTTCCCCAGAAGTGGCATCGAAAGCTGACAGGCTGACGTTGCCCTTGACGGTTGCAAGAATCCGTTCTCTTGTCCGCACCGAATTGCTCCTGCCTCTCAAGACTGACCCGACGAGCTACGCAATGTGCGTCGCGAAAGGTGCAGTATCAGAGAGCCTGATCATTTCACGCAACATAGCTTCGGTCATCTCCGCCTTACGTTCAGAGAAACTCGGATCGAACCAAAGATTGTACATCTCGTGCGGGTCGGCGTCGCGGTCATACAACTGCCCGCCCTCCATTCCCTGCCAGACGATAAAGCGCCAGTTGTCCTGGATGAAAGTTCTCGTGCGCAGCCCTTTCTCGGTACCAAGATGGGCACCAAGTTCATCCTCTTCGACCAGGATCCCCTTGCGCTCCGCACGGTCAGGGCGCTCGGCAAGTGCCATGACATCCAGCCCTTGATTGCCATTGTTGGCCGCGAGCCCTGCGCGGGCCAGAATGCTGGGACCAATGTCGACCGCACTTGCATGCACTTCGCTGCGAGCGGCATCCGGCCGGTCAGGATCGGACCAAATGAACGGCACACGAAGCACGCCCTCATAGTGGATCCCATGCTTCAGCATCAGTCCGTGATCGCCCATGAAGTCACCGTGGTCCGAGGTGAAGATCACGACCGTGTCTTGCAGAATTCCCCGGTCATCAAGAAACGCCATTAGCCGGGACACGGCATCATCCACCATCGTGATCATTCCATAGGTCAACGCGATCATCTGGCGCGTCTCTTCCGGTCCTGCGCAAAACGGAGCTGCGCCCCGAGCGGATGCGCGGCCTTCAAGGTACTCTTGTCGCAACCGGGTCAGCAAGGCGGGTTCGTTTGGATCAACTGACCCAAAGCTCGGCGGCAATTCCACGTCATCTGGATTGTACATATCGAAGTACTTTCCCGGGGGAGTGAACGGGTGGTGCGGATCGGTGAACGAGCAGTGCAGGAAGAACGGTTCGCCACAACGCGTTCGCATGTGATAGTCGATGAATTCCTCTGAGGTCTCCGCAATATAGCCGGTTGGATGGAGTCCCTCGGGCATAGCCGTACGCCACGACTGCGGAGCAGTTAGATTCGGGGACGGCAGGGCATTGCCTGGCCCACGCAACGCGTCTGGATCATCCGTGCGTGCAGCCAGCCAACTGGTATAGTGGCCATGCACATTGTCCCCATGTCCATTGGCGAACCGCACGTAGTCAAACCCATAGTACGGTGTTTCTGGGCCGTCGCGGTCCGGTGTCTCACGCCACAGCGGGATCAATTCCGCCTCATAATCGGGCCCTGCCCGACGCCCTTTCGAAGCGTCTTCCAAAGTCTCTGGTGGTGGCGCTCCGATGCAATTGCGCTCGAAAATGTCTCTGTCGTGCAATTCGTGGCCGACGATGTTCTGCAGATGCGATTTCCCGACCAGACCCGTGTGATAGCCTGCGGCCCGGAGTATGTCCACGAAGGTCACGGATTCGCGGTCAAGCGGTATGCCATTATGGCGAGAACCATTCACGCTTGGCATGCGTCCAGTCATGATTGCGGCCCTGTTCGGCATGCAGATCGGACAGGCCACGTAAAACCTGTCAAATGCAGTTCCTCTTGCAGCAAGGCCGTCGATAGCCGGGGTGCGCAGCAATTGATTGCCGTAACAGCCCAAGTGATCGGCGCGTTGCTGATCCGTCGTAATGAACAGGAAGTTCGGTCGTTCGACCAAGGGGCCCCCGTGATCTTTGTTGCTCAAGAAATTGTCCCTGGCGTTCGCCATATCATGCTTCGCGCCCCGATTGCGACAAGACGAACTCTCCTGACTTGCATTGTTTCAGGGGGGCTCAAAAAGAATGGTTGACGCACGGGAAGCGCCCAACCGATGAAGGTTGGGCGCACATGTCCTGAACATCGGACTTTCGTGAGGAACATCACGCGGGACGCAGATCGGCTTTCGCCCTGCTCGATCTTTCGACCGCCCAAACGTCGCCATGCCAATGCACAACGTCGCGATGTTAACGGGTCAGCGAGTTGCCAAAGGCAGTGCCTGCTTTCGCGTGAAGAACTCGCTGAACAGCAGCGACGTATCCTGCTGCGACATGTCCAAGGGCTCGAAGGGCAGCGCGATGTTTATCCCCACAGAGTGACCGCCAACCGATCTGGCCCCTGCATGGGCCGCCCGCATGACGCCCGGACCACCGCCGGACAGTACCGAGTAATGTGCAGCGGCGAGCAGCGCGGCAACGTCGTACGCCAGTTGGCAGGAAGGTGTAGCCGGGCCGGCGCGGGCACTGCCAAAAATGCTGACCGCAGGTCCGAGATTCTCTGAGAGCTTGAATCATAACTCTTTGATTTGATTATTGTATTTCATGGCGTTATCTCCCGCGACACCCGTCTCGTCAGGAACCTGCAGGCGGCAAGCTGCGCCCAGGCCACGGAGCTCTCCAGGCTCCGCTCGTGGTCCTTCGCCAGACGCCTGCATCGTGACATCCAGGCGAAAGTCCGCTCCACCACCCACCGGCGATAGAGGACG
>JAJEGW010000137.1 GCA_022819605.1 Silicimonas sp.
TCCGCGTCCTGCCCCGGCAACCCGGCGACATGTGGTTCAAGAACACTCTCGGACGCGCCGGGACGACCCGAAAGGCCGACGTCCCACCCGGCCAGCACGATCCCGCGCTGGAGAATGTTCCGTGCCGCGTTGACATCGCGGTCCGTCACCAGACCGCAGCCGCCGCAGGCAAACTCGCGCGCACCCAGCGGCATGGACTGCCTGTGCCCGCAGGCATGGCAATCCGTGCTCGTGTGCTTGGGGTCGACCCGCACCACTGACCCACCGGCCCTTTCAGCCTTGTAAACCAGTTGCTCGGCGAGTCTCCCCCATTGCTGTTCGGCGATCGACCGGGCCAGTTTCGGATTGCGCAACATGTTCGAGACTTGCAGGTCCTCGATGGCGATCCGGTTGCGGCTCTTCACGATCGATGCCGAAATCCTGTGGAGCGCGTTTCGCTCCCGTATCCTCGTCCGCTCCCACTCCCGGCGAAGGACATTCACCTTCTTGCGCCGCGAAGCGGACCCCTTCTTCGCCCGCGACACGGCGCGCTGCGCGCGCCTGAGCGGACGGCGGTCGATGCTGACGGCGGGCACTGTCTCGCCCGTCGAGAGAATGGCGCGGTCCTTGACGCCCAGATCGATGCCCACGGGTTCGGACGGCCTGGCGTCAGGCACTTCCACCTCCACGGCGAACTGGACCACGACCTGGAGCGGCGTCTTGACCACTCGCGCCTGCATGATCTTTCCGTCGGGCACGGACGGCAGGCGGAAGCGGCCCACGCCCTTCACCCGCAGCGAGCCGCCTCGGATCACGGGATCGGGGATGTCGAACGAGCGGATGCCTCTGTGCCTGGCCTTGAATCGCGGAAAACCGGGCTTCTCTCCGGCCTTTGCGCGGCGAAAGAATGCCTGGAAGCCGCGGTCGAGGCGGCGCAGGACGGAGCGTTGGGCAGAAACGTGGAACTTCTGAAAGTCTTCGTCTTCCCGGTCTTCCTGTAGCAGTCGATGCGCTCTTCGAGGGCGGCGTTCCACAGGGTGGTTTGCTGCCACAGGAATGCGTCGAGCCGGCAATGCGTGGCCGCGCTGACGGATGCCGTGCTGGTCACCGTCCTGATGCGACTGGCTTCGGCCGAAGCCCGTGCTTCGTGTGTCATGTGGCCGCTTCCGTGAAGGGTGTCTGGGGACGGGGCGTTGTCCGCGCTCTCCCGCACATTACACCGCCGGAACAAAACTGCAACATCTTTCTGGCCGATGGTTAGGCAAGTATGTAATGCCCCTAGCTTTCCGGCTTCCGGTATACGCCTTGTTCCTTCAAGGCATCAATCACCTCCACGGGCATGTAGGTCTCGTCGTGCTTCGCAAGGAGGTCATGGGCCAGAAACACGCCGTCCACGTAATATCCCTTTGCTATGGTACCCTGCCCCTCTCCGAATAGATCCGGTGCCGGATCTCCTCCGACATATGTCACGGGCACGTCCGCTGCACCGTCGGTGACCACGAAGGAGAACCGCACGCCGTCAACTCCGGTCATCGAGCCGTCCTTTACCAGCCCGCCCAACTGGAAATACTCTTCCTCCGCTGGCGGTGAGGCCAGAACTTCGCTCGGGGACCGAAAGAACTGAAACGCATCCTTTGGCAAGAACCACAGCACGATCAGCATGCCGACGAGGCATGCGCCCGCCAGTGCAAGGACCTGTATGCGCCGCCGCTTCTTCAGACCCTTCATCCGCTCCATCCGTGCGAGAGACGTGAATGGTGAATACTGATCCGACGGCCGACAGTTTGGCACGGAGACTTTATGCAGGACCGACGGCGCGCAGCTGCGTCCTCGATTCTGGGTCCAGGATGCAGTGGCAGCAGGTCGAACCGCAACTGCAGAAGGGCCGCATGCGGCACCCAGGGGAGCCGACGTTTCACGGATATACGGGCGCGGCCATGAGCCCGGCTGTCTCATCTTCACCGAGCATCAGGTTCGCGTTCTGAATCGCCTGCCCGCTTGATCCCTTGGTCAGGTTGTCAAGTACGACAATTACGGTCGCGACCCGATTGCGCCGGTCTCCCGCCACGCCAATGTGGCAAAAGTTCGAGGCCCGCACATGCTTCATCTGCGGAACCTGGCCGAACGGCAGGATATGGATGAAGACCTCGTCGCCGTAGACCTTGTTCAGTGCCGCATGGATCTGCTCGGGTGCGCCTTTCACGTAGCAGGTCATGACAATGCCCCGGGTGGAGGGCAGAAGGTGCGGCGTCAGCGTGATTTTGGGCCCGCCGTCTGCCAGCTTTGCCAGTTCTTGGTCGAATTCCCCGAGATGCCGGTGAGTGCCCCCCACTGAGTACGGCATTACGTTGTCTTCCATTTCGGCCATCAGCAAGTGTTCCGTCAGCGACCGCCCCGCGCCGGAAACAGATGCCTTCAAATCCAGAGATATATCATTGAAATCTATGCACTTCTCCATGAAAAGTGGCCGCAAGCCGTACAGGCCAGCCGCCGCGTTGCAGCCAGTGCCCGCGACAAGCCGTGCCGACCGGATGTCATCCCTGTAGAACTCGGTCAGCCCGTAAACCGCCTCTTCCTGCAGATCCATTGCCGCATGGGGCTTGCCGTACCACGCTGCGTAAGCGTTGGGATCATGCAGCCGAAAGTCAGCAGAAAGGTCAACGACCTTCACGCGCTTGGGAACGGATGGAATGACTGCTTGGCTTGTCGCATGCGGAAGCGCGCAGAATGCCAGGTCAATTCCTGACCAATCCACTTGATCGATGGCAACCAGGTCTGGCAGCTTCATGTGACCAAGATGCGGAAACACCGATGACATCGGCTGACCCGCTTTCCGGTCTCCGGTCAATGCAGCGATCCGGATCGACGGATGCGTCGAGATCAACCGAACGAGTTCGGCGCCTGTATATCCGCTGGCACCAAGAATGGCGACGACATGGGGCATCGGGGCCCTCCTTCGGAAAATCATGGATGTCTAGCGCGACAGGGATCGCGCGGCAATCACGCAGCGTGAAACCCCGTCTTCCGTCGGAGGAACCGGGTTGCCTGATCGGTAACGCGCTGCGGGTCGCCTGTCGTCAGGAACATGGGGGTCTCGCCAGTGCCGCGCATTTCGGGATGCCGCTCCAGATAGTCGGCCAAGCTGTCGGCCACAAGGGCCGGCTGGCTGTACACCTTGACGTCAGGCCCCAGCGCGGCCTGGAACTCTTCCTCCACGATTGGGTAATGGGTGCATCCCAGAACCGCGGCCTCCGGCTTTGGCATCTTGCGCCTCAGCGCCTCGACATGGCTCCGCACGAGCGCACCCGCCAAGATCAGGTCACCCTCCTCGATGGCATCTACAACGCCTGCACAGGCTTGTGTTTCCACGTCAACGCCGATCGCACGGAATGCCAGCTCGCGCTGGAACGCGCGGCTCCTGACCGTGGCAGGCGTCGCAAAGAGCGCCACATTCTTCAGTTCGACTTCGCGGGGCGGCGAATTGTCGCCCCATTGCCGCTCGGTAAGGGCCTCGATCAGCGGCACGAACACGCCAAGCACGCGCTTGTCCTGCGGAACCCAGTCTTCCTGGATCCGCCTGAGCGCGGCTGAAGACGCAGTGTTGCATGCGAGGACGACCAGATCGCAGCCAGCCTGAAACAACCGCGACACCCCTTTGGTGGTCAACTCGTAAACTTCGTCGAAGTCGCGAACTCCGTATGGCGTGTGCGCGTTGTCGCCAAGATAGACGATGGGCACATCGGGAAGTCGCTGTGCCACGGCCTTGTAGACGGTCAAGCCGCCCAGCCCGCTGTCAAACAGTCCTACCGCCATTCGCGTCTGCCCATCCACAACTCGCTCATCATGCGCCCCCGACCCGATGTCGGATCCGCCATGTCGGCTGGACATATGTGCAGCGCCGTGGAAAGTCCAATTTTGTCACTCCGGCCCAGCACGGGGCCGAGACGGCATCGTTCAGCGTCGCACGCGTCAGGGGTGCTATTCGGCGGCGGTGCTTCTGGCTGCAGCTGCGCCGGCCCTGAAAGACTGCAGCAGGGCTTGCCGACGCTCGGCGGCCTTGCGCGCGTTGGCTTCCTTCACCGGGCCAAATCCGCGCACGTCCAGTGGCAGTTCGGCGAGAGCGATGGCGGCGTCAATGTTGCGATCCGGGTCCGCCAGAACTTCCGAAATGTCGCGCTCGTACTGCTGGATCAATTTTCGCTCCATTCGGCGCTCGGCACTGTAGCCAAAGGGGTCGAACGGTGTGCTGCGCAGCCACTTCAGGCGAGCCAGCAGCGGCCACACCCGTTCCGCAAATGCGCCGAAGGCACGCTTTCTGGCTCGCCCGGACGCATCGCGTCCGAACAGGACGGGCGGTGCCAGATGGAACGTGAGCTTCAGGGGCCCTTCAAAGACCCCCTCGGCCTTGGCGCGAGTCTCGGAAAGAAGCCGCGCAACCTCGAACTCGTCCTTGTACGCCAGCACTTTGTGGTAGCCCTTGGCAATCGCCTCCTGCAGTGCAGGATCGCGGGCCTGCTCGACCAGCTCGCGGTACCGGAGAGCCAGCCGTTCGGACTGGTAGGCGGCAAGGTGCCTGGCGCGAACATCGACCTTTTCTGCCAGCGTGTCCGGCAAGCGCGTCACGTCGCTCGTTGCAAGGCGCATTGCCTTGTCCGCATTCTCCGCCGCCCATCGGCCGATCTCGAAAGCGCGCACGTTCTCATTCACCCGGGCACCGTTCAGCTCAACGGCCCGCAAAATGGCTGCCCGGCTAAGCGGCAGTTGCCCGAATTGCCAGGACGCTCCCAGCAAGACCATGTTCGAATAGATCGAGTCACCTAACGCAGCTTCGGCAAGCGCGAACGTGTCAAGGCAAGCCAATCCATCCCGCAGCGCGGCCTCCAGCGACAGCCTTAGTCGGTCTCCGGGAATGCGGAAGTCGGGATCCCTCGTGAAATCTCCGGTGACCGTCTCATGAACATTGACTACGCCGCCGGTCCGGCCGGTCTTGACCAGCTGGAGAGTCTTGTGGCCTGCGGAAACGACAAGGTCCCCGCCAATCAACGTGTCCGCCTCGCCAACCGCGACGCGAATGGCGGTAATGTCCTCAGGCGCATTTCCGATACGGCAGTGAATGTGGACCGCACCGCCCTTCTGCGCGAGGCCCGCCATCTCCATCATCCCGGCGGCCTTTCCGTCGAGATGTGCCGCCATCGCGAGCAGCGCGCCGATCGTCACGACACCGGTTCCGCCGACACCCGTGATGACAACGTTGTGGGTGCCATTGATGGACGGAAGCTTCGGGACGGCCAACTCTCCGATCTCAAGATCCATCGCGGCACGCTTTCGAGGCTGCCCGCCCGTGACGGTCACGAAGGAGGGGCAGAATCCGTTCAGGCAGGAATAGTCCTTGTTGCAGGACGACTGGTCGATCGCGCGCTTGCGCCCGAATTCGGTCTCTACCGGAATGACGGAAACGCAATTCGACTGAATTCCGCAGTCGCCGCACCCCTCGCAGATGTCGGTGTTGATGAACACGCGCCGGTCCGGATCCGGGAACGTGCCTCGCTTGCGGCGGCGCCGTTTTTCGGCCGCACATGTCTGGATGTAGATGATCGCGCTGACGCTAGCGGTTTCGGCCATGCGTGCCTGGACTTCCGGCAGCTGCGCTCGCTCATGCCACCCGACTTCCCTTGGAAACGCCGACCGGTCCGGCGCCTCCTTGGCGTCGAAGACGACGGCCACTCTCTTGACGCCCATGGCCAGCAGTTCGTGCGCAATCCGCTCCGGCGGCAACTCGCCATCATTCTTCTGGCCACCGGTCATCGCGACCGCGTCGTTGAAGAGAATCTTGTACGTGATGTTCACGTCGGCCGCGAGAGCGGCCCGGATCGCCTGAATGCCGGAATGGTTATAGGTTCCGTCGCCCAGGTTCTGAAATACATGCCTCCGGCTGGAGAACGGAGCCTCGCCGATCCAGTTCGCGCCTTCGGCCCCCATATGCGTGTAGCTGGTGGTCTCCCGATCCATCCATTGCACCATGAAATGGCAACCGATGCCTGCATAAGCCCGCGAGCCGTCAGGTACTTTCGTCGAAGTGTTGTGGGGGCATCCCGAGCAAAAATAGGGCAGTCGCTCCGCAATATCCGGGGCATTGTCGCCGGCACGCGCAGCCGCCACCATCTCGAGGCCAGCCTTGATCCTGTCCGTGCCGCGCCCTTCTTCAACGAGAATGCTGCCGATTTTCTCCGCTATCATTGCAGGGTCCAGCGCGAACCGGGTCGGAAACAGTTCCTCCTGGTGCATGCCGCCTGCGCCGCCCTTGTACCAGCCGTAGACCCTGCGACCCCGGCGATCGTCGAAGATCGCCTCCTTGATCTGCACCTCGATCAGCTTGCGCTTTTCCTCGACCACGACAATCAGGTCGAGACCCTCTGCCCAGTCATGAAAGCCCTTCATGTCGAGCGGAAATGTCTGGCCCACCTTGTACGTCGTCAGCCCGAGGCGTCCGGCCTCCCCCTCGTCAATGCCCAAGAGGTTGAAGGCATGATTCAAATCCAGCCAGTTCTTGCCTGCCGCAACGAAGCCGATCTTGGCGCCTGGGCTGCCCCAGACCCGCCGGTCGATCCGGTTCGCGTGAGCAAACGCCTCCGCCGCGAAGCGCTTTTGGTCGATGATGCGTGCTTCCTGATCGATCCAGTTGTCGCCAAGCCGGATGTTCAGGCCGCCGTCCGGCATTGCAAATTCGGGCTCGACAAATGACATCCGGTCAATGCGGCCGTCGACGACGGAAGTCACTTCGACCGTATCCTTCATCATTTTCAATCCGCACCAGGTCCCGGAAAAGCGAGACAGTGCATAGCCGTAGAGGCCGAGATCCAGGATTTCCTGAACGCCCGCCGGTGACAGAACCGGCATGTAGGCGTCGACCAGTGCCCAATCCGACTGATGGCACACGGTCGAGCTCTCGCCCGTGTGATCATCTCCAAGCGCCATGAGCACTCCGCCACGCGGGGATGTACCCGCCATGTTTGCATGTCGCATGACATCACCTGAACGGTCCACGCCCGGGCCCTTGCCGTACCAGAGCGCGAAGACGCCGTCATGCGTCCCCTCCCCGCGCAGTTCCGCCTGCTGCGTACCCCAGATTGCAGTGGCGGCCAGATCTTCGTTCAAGCCTGGCTGGAACTTTATGCCCGCTGCCGTCAGAATGGCCCCCGCTGCAGCCATCTGCTGGTCAACCGCTCCAAGCGGTGAACCGCGATATCCTGACACGTATCCTGCCGTGTTCAGCCCCGCCGTCCTGTCTCGTGCCGCCTGCATCAGCATAAGGCGCACGAGGGCCTGGGTTCCGTTCATCAGGACCATGCCGCAATCAAGGTCGTACTTGTCGCCTAACGTGACCTCGCGGATCGACATATTCCTTACCCGGCAGTTTCGCCTCATTATAGGTCAAATTTACTGACCTACAAACTCAAACTTTGTCACGAGCACGTTTGCAATCCCGGTCACGACGGGGTTACTTCATGAAAAAACAAGCGGGCTATCCGGGAGGCAAGGTTGCATCATGGACTGGGACAAGCTTCGAATCTTTCACGCGGTGGCCGACGCCGGCAGCCTGACCCACGCCGGCGAATCGCTGCATCTCAGCCAGTCCGCCGTGTCGAGGCAGATTCGCGCACTCGAGGTGAGCCTGAACACGACATTGTTCCATCGCCACGCGCGCGGCCTGATTCTCACCGAGCAGGGCGAACTCCTGTTCGATGCGACATCAGCCATGTCACGCCGTCTTGAAACCGCCGAAGCCCGAATTCGCGACAGCAAGGAAGAGGTCTTCGGCGAGCTGCGCGTGACGACCACGACCGGCTTCGGTTCTCTCTGGCTCGTGCCCCGCCTTCCGAAGCTCTACGAGAAGTTCCCCGATCTCAAGATAGACCTGATGCTCGAAGAGCGCGTGCTGGACCTGCCGATGCGGGAAGCGGATGTTGCGATTCGCATGAAGGAACCCAGCCAGGCCGACCTGATTCGACGCAAGATCATGGCCGTCAAGATGCGTCTCTATGCAAGTCCGGAATACCTTTCTACGCAAGGCGTGCCTGAAGATCTGGCGCAGTTGAAGGAGCACCGGCTGATCAGCCAGAGCGCCAACGCCACGCAAGTAAGCGCAGGTGCGCAACTTGTCCAGGAACTGCTGGCCCATGACGTTCCGTTTCTCCTGACAGTGAACAACTACTTCGGCGTCTTGCAGGCTGTTCTTGCGAATCTCGGAATCGGGGTTCTGCCCGACTACGTGACGCAGGACTTTCCTGACCTCCAGCGCGTCCTTCCAGACATCGAGTCAAATGACGTCCCCGTGTTTCTCGCCTTCCCGGAGGAGCTTCGCCAGTCCCGCCGAATCGCGGCCTTTCGCGACTTCGTTACCGAAGAGATCATCGCATACCGGAGGAAACTGAAGGCCGGCCTCACCACGTAGCTATGCACCAGGGACAACCCTGCATTGACCAATCTCCTCGCTTCAAAGGTTGATTGAACGTCGCTTGAGGCATACATTTGTCTCGAATGCAACGGCATGATCGGAGCATTCACACCTCCCTGTTGGACTGGCCGGGCTCTGCCCGGCCATTTTCTGAGTGAGGCTCTTGCTGCCACAGGACGAATTTGATTTGCGTGGGGAAGTGGCCCCTGGCATTCCGCAGGCACCAACGGAGGCGTCGATTCATGAGCGACCACCTCAACGTCCATCTCGAAACCTGTGACTGGGTGCTTGCCGATGGTGCCACCGGCACAAACCTCTTCAACATGGGGCTGGCCGCAGGTGAGGCGCCGGAATTCTGGAACGTTGAGCGACCGAACGACATTCGGAAACTCTACCAGGATTCAGTTGACGCTGGCAGTGACCTATTCTTGACGAATTCCTTCGGAGGGAACGCGTCGCGGCTGAAGCTCCATGACGGCCAAGGTCGCGTCCGCGAAGTGAACCGGGCGGCAGCTGAAATCGGCCGCGACGTAGCGGACGGAGCGGGTCGCCCGGTCATTGTCGCCGGCTCGGTAGGGCCGACGGGCGAAATCATGGAACCGCTCGGCACGCTTTCCTACGCCGATGCCGTTGAGATGTTCCACGAACAGGCAGAGGGCCTGAAGGAGGGCGGCGTAGACTTGCTTTGGGTCGAGACGATCAGCGCTCCGGACGAGTATCGCGCGGCGGCCGAAGCCGCTGCAAAGGCCGACATGTCCTGGTGCGGAACAATGAGCTTTGACACGGCAGGCCGAACCATGATGGGCGTAACCAGCGCAGACATGGTCAAGCTGGTCCAGTCGCTGGACGAGCCCCCTGTTGCCTTCGGCGCCAATTGCGGTGTTGGGGCGTCAGACCTCCTTCGAACGGTACTGGGCTTTGTCGCGACCGAACAGACGTTGCCGCTGATCGCAAAGGGTAACGCCGGCATTCCCAAATACGTCGACGGACAAATCCACTATGACGGCACTCCGAATCTCATGGCGGATTACGCCGCTTTGGCTCGAGATGCCGGTGCCACGATCATCGGCGGCTGTTGCGGAACGACACCGGAGCACCTGCGGCTCATGCGCAAAGCGCTGGAAACTCGGCCAAAAGGAAAGCGCCCCACGCTAGAGGAGATTGCCGAGCGACTAGGTGGATTCTCATCGGTCGACGACGGCAGTTCCAAAGTGGCACCTGCCGCTCGAACACGGCGCAGGCGACGACGCTGACGGCCCGCTCAAGTGGCCAGCAACGCTCTTGCCGCCGCCCTTGCCTCGTCGGTAACGGTATCGCCGGAGAGCATTCTGGCAATCTCGTCGACGCGATCTTCTTTCGACAAAGGCGTCACCCGACTTACTGCCATGCCATCCTCAACCGATTTTTCGACCCTGCAATGATGCGTCGCTCGGGCTGCGACCTGCGGGCTGTGCGTCACCACCAGTACCTGTGATCCGCTCGCAAGGGTTTCGAGCCGTCTGCCAACCGCATCGGCCGTGGCGCCGCCAACGCCACGATCTATTTCATCAAAGATCATCGTCAGGTCGTCCGCACAGGCGGTGAGGCATACCTTGAGTGCAAGGAGGAATCGGCTGAGTTCCCCTCCCGAAGCAATCCTGTTCAACGGACCGGCAGGCATTCCCGGACTCGTCGCGATCGTGAATGCGACGTGCTCTTCACCCTCGGGCCCAGGATCCGCTCTGGTGACGTGTGTTGAGAAACTCGCTCGCTCCATCTTTAGCGGAGGCAGTTCCCTCGCCATCGCCGCATCCAGCCTCTTCGCCGCCGTTGCCCGTGCCTTTCCAAGTTCGGCCGCAGCAGTTTCATACGCTTTGCGGGCACTAGCCACGGCTTGCTTGCGCTCATTGAGGCCGCTCGATCCGTCATCAAGCGCAGCAAGCTTTGCACGAAACTCGTCCGCAAGTCCCGGAAGATCGCTTGCCGGCACATCGTGTTTCCGCGACAGCGCCCGAATTTCAAACAGCCGCTCTTCTATCCGCTCCAGTTCGGCCGCATCAAACTCCAGGGCCTCCAGAACCCTGTTCACGCCCTGCTCGGCATTGCCGACTTCGTCCAGCGCCCTCGACAGGGCCGTCATGGACTCCTCCAGTGCGCCTTCGGCACTCGCCGCCGCGCCCTCCAGCCACCGCGAGGCGTCACGCAACATGCCCTCCGCGCCTTCCGAACCAAGCGCTGCACGGGCACGCGCGACATCCTCGCGTATCTGCTCGGAGGCCCGCATGAGCCGACGCTTCGCATCCAGCGTGACATCTTCCCCTGCCTCGGGAGCCAGCCGGTCCATCTCATCGACCGCGTGACGCAGGAAGTCCTCTTCACTTCTTGCCGCCGCAAGGCGAGCTTCCGTTTCGGTGAGCGCAGAGTCCGCATCCTTGAGGCTGCGCCACGCCGTTCGGCAACGCGCCACCTTCTGCTCAAGCCCGCCAAACGCATCCAGCAACTGGCGATGAACTCCTGGGTTCAGGAGCCCTCGGTCATCATGTTGTCCATGCACTTCGACCAGGGCGTCCGAGAGCTGCCTGAGAATCTCGCCAGACACCCGACGGTCGTTTATCCAAGATGTCTTCCGCCCATCTCGCGCATTTACTCGCCTCAGGATCAGGCCGTCTTCGGCTGTGAGTCCGGCTTCCTTCAACACTTCTCGAGCAGCATGATCACGAGGAACGTCGAATTCGGCTATGACCTCTCCCTGTTCCGCGCCCTCCCGAACCAGTTCTGCGCGACCGCGCCAGCCCAGCACGAAGCCAAGTGCATCCAGGAAAATCGTCTTGCCAGCCCCCGTCTCCCCAGTCAGCACGTTCAAGCCAGGAGAAAGCGTCAGCTCCAGCTTGTCGATGATCAGAAGGTCCCGGATGTCGAGACTTCTCAGCATGGCGCCTGCGTCAAATCCACTCGCCGCGAAGCGTCTGCCTGAGCACCTGTCTTAGCCAACTTTCACCCTGTGCCTCAGGCTCGAGGCCACTGCGGGTCAGCGACGCGTAGCTGGACACGTACCATTCCGTTCCCTTGAAGTTGTGGCCAAGAATTGCTCCGGCCGTCTGGGCTTCGCTTTCCAGGCCAAGAGCGAGATAGCTCTCAACCAGTCGGTGCAGAGCCTCCGGCGTCTGGCTCGTCGTCTGGAAGTCCTCGACGACGACCCGAAAGCGGTTGATGGCCGCAAGGTAATGGCCGCGCTTCAGATAGTAGCGTCCCACTTCCATTTCCTTGGCGGCAAGGTGATCAAATGCCAGATCGAACTTGAGCGCTGCCGATCGTGCATGTTCGCTTTCTGGATACCCCTCCAAGACATTCCGAAGCGCCTGAAGCGCTTGAAACGTCAAGCCCTGATCGCGTCCTACGTCGTCGATCTGGTCATAGTAGGACAGTGCCACGATATACTGGGCCCAAGGTGCATCTTCATCAGCCGGATAGTTTGCCAGGAAGCGTTCGGCCGCGGCCCGTGCCGCCTCGTAGTCCCGATCCACATGGTAGGAATAGGCCTGCATGACGAGAGCGCGCCGCGCCAATTCGGAATACGGATAAAGCCTTTCAACCTCGCCAAAGAGATTGGCCGCCTCTTCGCCGTCGCCGGACTCCAGCGTGAATTCCGCTCGCTGGTATATCTCTTCGGCAGTGAGGTCTTCGGGCGACTCGGCATCTTCCGATTGCTGGAAGGCAGCACACGCTGTCATCATCAAAAGGCATGTCGCGGTCACGGCGAACCGTTGCGCACCCCTTGTCCACTTTCTCATTTGCGTCATGCCCCAGCCAGCTCGGTAACGGACTGCTTGGTAGCACGGGAGGATAGCGGTGCAAATTGGTTTTGAACGGGATTCGCAGGCGGCGTTCAGGCCGCAATGCCAAGAACGTCCTCGCGCAGGAGGCCGGCCCCGGGAAGGCGGCTGGCCGTCCGGGCATCGCACTCGACCATCTCGAACGCCTCCGGGTCGGAAAAGAGCCTGCGCAACAACTGGTTGGTCGTGGCGTGGCCTGCACGCCGACCTATGTAGCGACCGAGAACCGGGAAGCCGGCGAGCGCGAGATCCCCGAACGCGTCGAGCATCTTGTGGCGCACGGGTTCGTCTGCATGACGCAATCCGCCCGGGGTCACGACTTTGTCACCATCCACGACAACGGCCGAGGTGACCGATCCGCCCAGGATCAAGCCACGGGCACGCATTTCGTCGATATCTGCTTTCCGGCAAAACGTGCGGCTGTTGCAAAGCTCGCGCACGAAGCCGCCGTTCGCCATGTTCAGGCTCTTTTTCTGGTGCCCGATGACCGTGTCTGCGAAGTCGATCTCGAAATCGATCTTGAGGTCATCCGAGGGCACGAGGGCGGCCATGGCATCGCCGTGCGTCACCTCTACCGGTCGATGTACGCGAATTGCGCGCACCGGTGCATCGAGCATCTGCAAGCCGCGCGAAAGGATTCGAGCGACGAACGGAGCGGATGAACCGTCCAGCAACGGTACCTCGGGACCATCAATCTCAACCATGGCATTGTGCAGGCCGCAACCGGCAAAAGCGGCCATGATGTGCTCGACCGTCGAGACGCTGACGCCGTCGGCATTGGTGACGCGAGTATTGAGTTCCGTATTGCTGACTCGATCCCAACGGGCAGGGATCAGCGGGTCGACGCCGTTGACATCCGTGCGACGAAACCAGATGCCGTATTCGGCAGACGCGGGCTGCACGGTCACGCAAGACACTTTTCCCGTGTGCAGCCCAGCACCAGCGAAAACCACGGAAGATCTGACAGTTGTCTGCAAAAAATTATCCTGAATGCATCATCGGACCCCCATCCGACACGTGCACGTTACACGTGCGCCGCGACCGCCTCAAAACAATCATTGCAACATCCTGAAACAAGACTGCGGCAATTCGGCGGTTTGTCGCCCAGAAAGGGACATGCCCCGAATTCCTTGATTTGCTGAACACGCAAGGCTTGGGAAGAGCTTGCCACGCTCGGGATGCCTTCAACGCTGCACCATCCGCATGGCCTGCACGGAGTCGTGTCCACCTCGGTCAACGCTCGCAGCATCGGCGCAAGATTCTTGCAAGTGCCTCAACGATCCTCTCGCAGCGCGGTGCCGACCGCGTGCGAGAAACGAGAACTAGGGGAAAGGCGCCAATTCCCGTCGCGCAGTCGAACGGCGTTCAGGGCAGCGGCATCACGTCAAGCGCCCAAACAATTTCACAATTGCAAAATTCTCAAGCAGATTGCACAATTCGGGCAAGCCAGCGCGGGGGGCGGTGCATCCACCCGCATAATCGCCCGCACGGCGTTCCACTACTTCGGCGTGACTTGCAGACTCGCGCCGTCAAACATTCAGGAGAGACAAATGTTCAAACACGCCATCATAGCCTCCGCTGCCACGCTGGCCTTTGCAAGCACGGCGTCGGCTGAAACCGATCTGCCATTCGCGCTCGACTGGAAATTCGAGGGGCCGTCCGCGCCCTATTTCGCCGCGATAGACAACGGCCATTTCGAGGCTGCGGGTCTGAATGTGGAAATCTCAGCCGGACAGGGCTCACTCGACGCGATTCCGAAACTTGCCACCGGCGCCTTCCCTGTCGGCTTCGCCGATATCAATTCACTCATCAAGTTCCTCGATCAGAACCCGGGCGCGCCGGTCATCGCGGTGATGATGGTCTACGACAAGCCGCCTTTCGCGGTGGTCGGGCGCAAGTCTCTGGGCGTGAGCATGCCAAAGGATCTGGAGGGCCGCATCCTCGGCGCGCCCCCCCCCGATGGAGCCTGGGCGCAATTCCCGGCCTTCGCCAGCGCCAACGGCCTTGACGTCGACAAGATCACCGTCAATCCCGTCGGGTTTCCAACGCGCGAACCGATGCTTGCCGAAGGCAATGTAGACGCCGTCACGGGCTTCAGCTTTTCCTCGTTTCTCAATCTCGTCCGCCTCGGCGTGCCAGAGGACGACATTTCGACCATCCTGATGGCGGATTACGGGCTTGCACTGTACGGCAATGCGATCATCGTGAACACTGATTTCGCTTCGGCAAATCCGGACGCAGTCAAGGGCTTTCTCACCGCCATCGCCGCTGGCTGGAGAGATGCCATAGCAAACCCGGCAGACGCCATCGAAAGCCTGATCAAGCGCAATCCTGCCGCCGATGCCGCCCTCGAACAGCGCCGCCTGCAGCTCGCAATTGATGCCAATGTAGTCACCGACTACACCAGCGCGAACGGCATGGGCGGCATTGACGACGCGCGGATGGCCAAAGCACTGGAACAATTGGCGGAGACCTATGAGTTTAAGTCAGCGCCTGACGCCAGCCTCTACTTCACAGACGCCTATCTGCCCGACAAAGGGGAGCGTATGCTGAAGTAGGTTCCTGCGCGCGTGCACAGGCCTCTGATAGAGATCAAGGGCGTCCGCCACGCCTACCAGACCCAGTCAGGACCGCTCCAGGTGCTCGACGGTCTGCAGCTCTCGGTGCCCGACGGCGGCTTTTCCGCCGTCGTCGGGCCTTCGGGTTGCGGCAAATCCACGCTGACACGGCTCATCGCCGGTCTGATGAAACCCGATGAAGGCGAGGTCTGGCTGCACGGAGAACTGGTAACGGGCCCAAAGTCCATTGTCGGCATGGCCTTTCAGAACCCAGTCATGCTCGAATGGCGCACGATCCTGCAAAACGTCATGCTTCCTCTCGAGATCGTGTCGACAAACATGTCGAAACGCGAAAAGGAAGATCGTGCGCACCACCTTCTTGCACTTGTTGGCCTTGAAGGCTTTGAAGACAAGCGCCCGAGCGAACTCTCAGGCGGCATGCGCCAGAGGGCTTCGCTTTGTCGTGCGATCGTCCACAAGCCCGAGGTCCTGATCCTTGATGAGCCCTTCGCCGCGCTTGATGCCTTCACCCGTGAAGACCTCTGGCAAACAATGCACGCCGTGAAGGCGGAAGAGCCCTTCACCGGCGTCCTCATTACCCATGACCTGAGAGAAGCGATCTTTCTCGCCGACGAAGTTGTCGTCCTCTCCGGCCGCCCTGCACGCACGCAGTACGTGATGGAAGTCCATCTCAAGGGCTCGCGCGACATCGAACATCTCTACACGCCCAAATCTGCCGATGCGCTCAATATTCTGCGCCACCAAATCCAGATCGCCCAGGGTCGCGCGCCTGCAGAGGAGGCCGCGCAATGAACTGGAAAAAGGTCGCGGTTCCCGTCGCCGCACTGATCATCTTCGGCATTTTCTGGGAACTGCTGGTGTGGGTCAATGACTGGCCCAACTACAAGATGGCGTCACCCAGCGATCTCTGGCCCGCCTTCTGGAAATTCCGATGGCTCTTCCTCGAATACGGGTGGGACACGTTCTGGCGCACGGTCGCCGGGCTGGTACTGGCGGTTCTTTGCGGCGTGTTCCTTGGCATGATCATGGGGCTGTCGCGCATTATGCGTGATGCGCTCTATCCATTGCTCGTTGGGTTCAACGCGATCCCGAAGGCCACGGTCGTGCCCATCATCGCGCTCCTCTTCGTGGGCCAGCACGACATGAACACCATTCTGATCGCATTCCTGATCAGCTTTTTCCCGATTGCAGTTTCCGTCTCCATCGGGCTGTCGACGCTCGAGCCCGAATACCGCGACATCCTCGCGTCGCTCGGCGCATCGCGTTTCACCATCTTCTGGAAGATCGCGCTGCCCAAGACCTTGCCAGAGTTCTTCGGCGCGCTCAAAGTGGCCGTCACCCTTGCCTTCATTGGCACCAACCTGATGGAGATCGTGGAGCCTCATGGCCGCGGGCTTGGCCATCTATTTGACAGCGGCAAGATCAGCGCCGACTATCCCCTGATGTTCGCCGTTCTCATCGCCTTGGCGCTTATGGGAATCCTGCTCTATTACGTGGTCGTGGCAATTGAAAAGGTATTCGCCGGATGGGCCGAACGGGCACCGACCTAGCAAACCCGCCTTCAACCGTCAGACAGAAACTTCTGCCCCCACTTGCGCCATGAGCGAGAATGCCGCCGAAAGTTGCGGGAATCGGAACCGTCGCCTTTCGGCTAGATGCCTAATCCTTGCATTACATTCAGTTCGCCTGGCGACGGAGGAAGGCCGGTATTTCCATCCCCTCGTCATGTGCACCATGGCCGTACTGTGCCTCCGCGGGCGGCGACGTCGCACTTCCGTTCCTGCGACCTGCCATCCGATCGATAAGCCGGTTTATTCCGGATTTCGGTCGCTCGGCGGTGCCGGAATCCTCGGAGAATTCCTTGGCATAGCTGGCTTCTCCGGGAATGCGACCCGCCATCGAGCCAGGCTCGCGGCCAGCGACTCTCTCTAGGCGGGTGATCACCTCGGGAGACGGCGCTCCTGGCACCGGTTGCACGGCCACAGGAGGCTCGGGATCTGCCGCGAGACGCGGCGCTTCGACTTCAACATGTCTCGCTTCGGCCACCGCGTCAGGCGGAGCTTCTCCGAACAGGCTCCGCCCTTCGTCATGAACGGCGGATGCTGTCGCCGCAAACTCGGGCTCGAAGTCCCGTTCGGGCGCGAATTCCGGTTCTGGCTCGGCTTCGACCGGGACAAGTCCCTCCATCGACGCGCCTGGTTCAGTCTGGACATGCGACATGCAGTCAATTCCCGTCGCCACGACGCTCACGCGCATCCTGCCCTGCATGGACGTATCCAGCGTTGAACCAACAATGATGTTGGCCTCGCTCTCCACCTCGCTACGAATACGGTTTGCGGCCTCGTCAATTTCGAACAACGTCACGTCATCCGAACCGGTAATGTTGATCAGGACCCCCTTGGCGCCCTGAAGGCTGATCTCGTCAAGAAGCGGATTAGCTATGGCCATCTCTGCGGCCTTCACCGCTCGATCCTCGCCTTCAGCCTCGCCCGTTCCCATCATCGCCTTACCCATTTCGTCCATGACGGCGCGGACATCCGCGAAGTCAAGGTTGATGAGACCTGGGCGAACCATCAGGTCCGTGACCCCCTTCACGCCCTGGTAAAGGACGTCGTCCGCCATCGAAAATGCTTCGGTGAAGGTGGTTTTTTCGTTGGCGATCCGAAACAGGTTCTGGTTTGGAATGATGATCAGCGTATCGACCACCTTTTGCAGTTCCTCGACGCCCTCTTCCGCCTGCACCATCCGCTTGGAGCCTTCGAACTGGAACGGCTTCGTTACCACGCCGATCGTCAGCACTCCGAGTTCTCGAGCTGCACGCGCGATGATCGGTGCCGCACCGGTTCCGGTGCCTCCGCCCATCCCGGCCGTGATGAAACACATGTGCGCGCCTGTCAGGCAATCGACAATCTCCTCGAGGGCCTCTTCGGCTGCAGCCGCCCCGACCGAAGGGCGTGCACCTGCACCCAGGCCTTCCGTGGCCCGCAACCCCATCTGGACCTTTGTCGGCGCATTCGATTGCTGCAGCGCCTGCGCGTCCGTGTTTGCAACGATGAACTCGACGCCCTCGAGACTCATGTCGATCATGTTGTTGACCGCGTTGCCGCCTGCACCGCCCACGCCGAACACCGCAATTCGAGGTCTCAAATCCTCATGCGAGGGGATTGTCAGATTCAATGTCATTGAGGTGCCCTCCTGCTCAATTATCTCTTGCCTGTTGAAGCGCCGCTCTTGCGGTCGTCCCTGTTGCCTGCCTCACTCGCCTGCCTTGTTCGTCTGCCTCAGGCCCCCGAACGGCCCGTGAATCACTCGGTTTGTGGCCGATACCACGAAATATGGCAAGCGATTTTGCGGATTCCCCATCATGTCGCGCTCGGCCCTTCATATTGCGGTAGGATGGCACTCGACTGCCATTTCCACCAAGCTCTGCGTCTTGCCGACCCTGGCTGCGCCAAGGCACCCGTGCTAAGCGACATGATTGCGTGGTATCTGCTCTGCCTTTGCTCGTGGCCGTTTCCCGACCTTGTGGACAACTTACCAGATTCGCTTCGTGAGGTCGCGCATTAAATTGACGAGCGGTGCATTTTGCGCCAAGCAAGGCCTTCCCCGTTCGGAATTGCGTAACCCGCTATAATGTAACAAGATTACGATGGAATCTCGTTTCGAGATTCGGATCCTGAGCTTTCTGTCTTGCCTTCAGCACTGAAACCTCGAGCGCAAAGTCGAGAATCAGAAGCGAATCCGTGTCCGGTTTACCAGTTGACCCTGAACCACTTGACCGCGCGTCTCAGCGGACGCGCTGCCCTGAAATCATGCGGCATCTTGAAGTCCCAATACTCGTCCTGGGGCTGGGCCGCCAGGAGGCTGAGCCCAACGACGCTGGAAAACGCGCCGCCGGTCACGGCCTGGGGCAGACCGCGCACCCTGAGCGGGTGGCCGATCCGTACCTGTTGGCCGAGAATCCGCGTCGCCAGCGAATCAATCCCTGGCACCTGACTGGCCCCACCGGTCAGCACGATCTGCTGGCTCGGCAAGTGCTCGAAGCCCGCAGCATCAAGGCGCTCGCGTACCGCCTCAAGGATTTCCTCCACTCTGGGACGCATTATGCCGATCAATTCAGCCCGGCTCACCGCCCGCCTTTCGCGACCCCAATTTCCAGACGCACCGTCGATCTCGATCATGTCGCGGTCATCCATGCCAGTCGCGACAACGCCGCCATGAAACGTCTTGATCCGCTCGGCCATGTTCGCCGGAACCTTGAAGCCCATCGCGATGTCATGAGTGACGTGCTCGCCACCGAGGCGAACTGCGTCAGCAAAGATCATGTGGCGCTTGAGGAAGATCGAGAGGCCCGTGGTGCCTCCTCCCATGTCAATGCATGCCGCACCGAGTTCCTGTTCGTCCTCGACCAACGCCGAAATCCCCGACACGTAGGAAGAGATTGCCAACCCGGCCAGTTCCAGATCGCAACGACGAACACAGTGGACGAGATTGGCGATCGGAGCCCTGTCCGCCGTCAGCATGTGCATGTCGCAGGCCAGGTGCTGTCCTATCTGGTTTCTCGGATCCGCAAGGCCCGACCTTTGATCCAGCACGAAGTTGACCGGCTGCGCGTGCAGTATTTCCCGCTCCGCCCCGTAGTCCGGGATGTCGCAGGATGCGAGAACGCCGGCGACATCGGATTCGGTTACAATCTCCCGCTCGACCTGCACTTGCCCTGCGAGGCCATAAGATCGAGGTCTCCCCCCCGAAGCGCAGGCAATCACGTGGTCGACACGACATTGCGCCATTTTCTGCGCAGTCTGCACGGCGGTTCGAATCGCGCGCTCGGTCTCGTACGGGGCCGTCGTCTCTCCGAATTCAACGCCTCGTGACCGCGTGGTCGCCGCCCCGATGACCCGAAACCTCTCCTGACCTGCCAGATCACCGACGCCCTCATCGCTTGCGGCATGCGCTTTCTCGTCGAAGACCAGGATCAAGCAGGTGATCTTCGATGTGCCGACATCCAAAACCGCGATGACTCCCTTTTGGATGGCGGCCTGCCGCATCGCCCGCATTGCTTGCTGGTTGCGAAAGAGGTCACCCATCATCGGTCAGGCTCATCGCTTGCGCATCTTGAAACGACCTGATCGCCGTTGAGCCAAGGCGCAGGATCGGTCGCTTCGGATTGCGGAAATCCACCACCGAAACGTCCCGTTCAAGCAGATCCTGCGCCACATTCAACTCAATGACCTTATTGAGGGCTGTCACCGGCTCCAATTCCGGCAGCTTGATCGTCTGGCCACGATCCAGGACCAAGTTCCAACGACGATCGCCCACCCGAACTAGGCCGCGCAGACGCTTCCTGATCGGACGGGCAGCATCAAAGAGCTGCAGCGCCTCCGGAACTGCCGCATCTGCACCAAGTCCCGCGACCAAGGGCAGATCCGGGCGGGAAACTCGCGACAGCACGGCTGCGGTTCGGTGTCCGGTCTGGTCAAGCAGCACCAGGCCGTCCCTGGAACGCCAGACCGCAACCGGCACGCGCTCATCGACTTCAACGATCAGGACACCTCTCGACCGGAATTGAAGCGTCACTCTGGCGACGGCATCAAGCGCCTGGACCGTTTCCTTCAATTCGTCGAGCTGCAGGTTGAAGGAAGACACCGGGAACTCGATGGCCAGGGATTTTCGGATGCTCGCTGCCAGTTCCGAAGACGCGCCTTCGACAATCATCATCTTCACGGTAAATTCCGGGCGTTCCCCGATCTCTCTTCGAAGCTCGGCAGCGAACGCCACGGTCCTTTCCCACCGATCCTCGTCAATCGACCAGAGACCGGCCAGCGCCGCTAAAGCGATCGCGGGCAGCCCGTAACGCAGGAACGATCGCGTCGACGGACGCAGCATCAGCCGATTCATCCTGTATTCCAGGCGGGAGGGAGCGGGATCCTTCATCGCACGCATGACGCGTCCTTCACGATCCAGTCGCAGAGTTCGGGGAAACTGGTTCCAAGATGTGCAGCCTGTTCCGGCACAAGCGATGTCGGCGTCATTCCGGGCTGGGTATTCGTCTCCAATGCAAACAGGCCTTGCAGACCCTTCGAGTCGTCCCACCGAAAATCTACCCGGCTGACGCCCCGGCATCCGAGCACGTCATGAACTGCCCCGGCATACGCGAGGCAGGCCTCGGCGATCTCGTCCGGGACGTTCGCCGGCAGCACGTGCCGTGACGCGCCCGGCACGTACTTTGCGTCATAGTCGTACCAGCCATCGGTCACGATTTCTGTAACGCAAAGCGCCTTGTCGCCCATCACCGTAACCGTCAGTTCCCGGCCCGGCACGTAAGCCTCAACCATCAGGATCTCGGGCATGTCCTCGGCAATCTTCGGCGGCCGATTCGCTCGGTCCGGAACGATACAGACGCCAACCGAGGAGCCTTCGTTGTTCGGCTTGACGACATAGGGCGGCGTCATGACGTGCGCTGCCTTGATTTCTGTCCTGGAATACAGCCCGCCTTCCGCCACTGGAATGCCCGCATTGGCGAAGGCCGCTTTCGCTCGCGCCTTGTCCATGGCAAGAGCCGACGCCAGCACACCGGAATGTGAATAGGGAATCTTCAGCCATTCGAGAATTCCCTGGATGCACCCATCCTCTCCCCATCGTCCATGCAACGCGTTGAAGACGGCGTCGGGAGATGCCTCCACCAGCCGCTCCGCGATGTCCGGTCCGGCGTCGATCGCGGTGACGTCGTAGTCCAGCTCGCGAAGGGCCGCAGCGCATTCACGACCCGAAGAAAGGGACACCTCGCGCTCAACCGAGAGTCCGCCCATGACTACCGCGACTTTGGGAAGTGCCCTGCTCGACATTCCTTCCACGCCTGTTTTCAGGGCGTTATCCGCCCTCGCTTGTTTGCCTCATATCGTCTGGGTCGGTTCCCCGACCCTCGCAATCTCCCATTCTAATGCAATTCCCGAGTGTTGAAAGACTTTTGTGCGCACTTCTTCGCCGAGCGCCTCCAGATCGGCCGCGGTGGCACCTCCGAGATTGACGAGAAAATTCGGGTGCATGGTGGACATCTGGGCCTGTCCGCGACGCGCGCCGCGCATGCCGGCATCCTCAATGATCTTCCAGGCCTTGAGTTCGTGCGTGTCATCCGCTTTGCCGGTGGAACTGTAACCCGCCGGATTCCGGAACGTCGATCCCGCCGTCAGCGCCTTGATCGGTTGCGTTTCCTCTCGCTTGGCGGTTTGCGCTCTCATCTTCGCTGCCAAGGTCTTGGGGTCCCCCGGACCTGCACGGAAACTTGCCGAAGTGATGACGGCTCCCTCCGGAAGGTCGCATTGCCGGTATCCAAAATTCATGTCCTCAGGCCCGAGATTCGCGCGGCTACCGTCGCGCAGCACGACCTCGGCTGACGCGAAATGATCTGAAACGTAACTGCCATAGCAGCCGGCATTCATCCGGATGGCACCACCGACCGCGCCAGGGATGGTGCAAAGGAACGTAAGATCAAGCGCTGCTTCCGCAGCCCTTTGCGCAACCTGCAGATCCAGGGCGCCCGCTCCTGCGGTCACGATGTTGCCGTCAACGGAGATGTCGGCAAAGTTCCGACCCAAGCGGATGACGACGGCGCGAAGCCCGCCGTCGCGCACGATGAGATTCGACCCGACTCCCATCGGGAAGACCGCTACGTCTTCCGGCAAGACCGCGAGGAAGGTGCTCAGGTCATCAATGTCCCTGGGCAGGAACAGCCAGTCCGCCGGTCCGCCCACCCGGAGCCACGTCAACCCGGAAAGGTCGTAGCCCGGCACAAGCCGTCCGCGCACATCTATTCTGCCCACGCCAACCATCGCGCCGGAGCTAGCACTGCACCCAATTCAAGACCAGCACAAACCGGATGCGTGCCGCCATCCGACGCGACGAAATCCAACTGACGGTGCGATCAATGCAGACGGCAACGCGTTGAATTCAAAAGAGAGGAAGCTGGTCCCCCACCCTCGCGGGCCGCTTGAAGAGGTCGGTTCGCAGGGGAGGCAGTTTCGTCGCAAGGCCCAGCCGTCTTGCAGAAATCGAGAAACGGTGCGCGACCATTTCCGCGAAGACCCCGCGGCCGGTCATTCGCTTGCCCCATTCAGGGTCATAGTCCAGGCCTCTGTGCAATTCTCGCACGCGACCCATGACCCTCTTCGCCCGATCAGGAAAGTGTTCGGCAAGCCATTCCTGGAACAGGGGCGAGACCTCGAGAGGCAGGCGAAGCATGATCCAGCTCGCGGCAATTGCTCCTGCTGCCGCAGCTTGGGCCAAGATGGCCTCCAGCTCGTGGTCGGTGAGTGCGGGCACTACGGGCGCCACCATGACCCGCACGGGACACCCTGCCTCTGCAAGGCGTCGAATCGTCTCGAGTCGACGCTTCGGCGAAGGTGCTCGCGGCTCCATCTTGCGAGCCAATCGCGCATCTAGGGTCGTCACGCTTATGCCCGCCCGAGCCAAGCCGAGGCGACCCATCTCGCCAAGGATGTCCACGTCTCGTTCGATTAGCGTCCCTTTGGTCACAATTGCCACCGGATGCTGGTATTCATGCAGCGTCTCGAGAATCCGTCGCACGGTCCGATACTCGCGCTCGATCGGCTGGTACGGGTCGGTGTTCGTTCCCATTGCGATGACTGCCGGGCGATAGGACTTGGCCCGAAGCTCCCGTTCAAGAATTTCGTGAGCATCAGGCCGAGCGATGAGCCGCGTATCAAAGTCGAGCCCCGGCGAAAGTCCGAGAAAGGCGTGTGTGGGACGCGCAAAGCAGTAGATGCAGCCATGTTCGCATCCCCTGTAGGGATTGATCGACTGATCGAAACCTATGTCCGGCGAGCGGTTGCGCGTGATCACGCGCCGCGGCCTCTCGACTGTC
>JAJEGW010000106.1 GCA_022819605.1 Silicimonas sp.
TGGCATGGCGACGTTTGGGCGGTCGAAAGATCGAGCAGGGCGAAAGCCGATCTGCGTCCCGCGTGATGTTCCACACGAAAGTCCGATGTTCAGGACATGTGCGCCCAACCTTCATCGGTTGGGCGCTTCCCGTGCGTCAACTCTTCTTTGTAAGCCCCTAGCGAATCGCCGCCCGCGCACCACAAGGCCATAGGATGCTGCTCCTAGCGCCAGCGGCGCAACCAGGAAAGGCCTGAGCGCGTATTGCTCGACTTCCAGCGGCGGATAAGATTCGGCTCCGGGCTATGGAGGCAGTTGAATCCTCAGTTCAAATTCCTATTTTGCGCGGCAAATTTGAAGAGCGCGCAGAATACGGAGTTTCAAGTGATGACAGATGCCGCTGTGAAGGAAGTTTTTTCGTTTCAGGCCGAGGTAGGGCAGCTCTTGGAGATTGTGGCCGGGTCACTCTATTCCAATCGCGAGGTGTTCTTGCGGGAGCTCGTGTCCAACGCCTCTGATGCCTGCGACAAGTTGCGCTATGCGACGCTGACCAATCCAGCGCTGGCGCAGTCCGGAGAGTTCAGTATCACGCTCGACATCGATGCCAAGTCCAAGACACTGGCGATCTCCGACAATGGAATCGGCATGAACCACACCGATTTGCTCGATACCCTGGGGACCATTGCCAAATCCGGGACCGGCGCATTCATCGAGGCGCTGAAGACCGACGAGAAGGACACGGTTGGATTGATAGGCCAGTTCGGAGTGGGGTTCTATTCCGCGTTCATGGTGGCAGGTCGCGTCGACGTGCTTACCCGGAAAGCGGGCGAGGATCAAAGCTGGCTCTGGTCGTCCAATGGCAAAGGTGAATTCTCCGTCGAACCGTCCGAGCGCGCAACAAATGGCACGACCGTGACCCTGCACCTCAAAAAAGATGCCAAGGAATTCGCGGAGGACGCGCGGGTCAGGCATATAGTCAAGACCTATTCGGAACATGTCAGCTTTCCGGTGATGCTGGGTGACGAGATCTTGAATTCGGCCTCCGCGATTTGGACGCGCCCATCGAAAGACATCACGAGAGAGCAGTACACTGAGTTTTATCGTCATACCTCCCACGCTCTCGACGAACCCTGGCACGTCATGCACAACACGGTCGAAGGCAAAGTGAACCACACCAGCCTGTTGTTTGTTCCGTCTACCGCGCCGTTTGATCTTTTTGACGCCGAGCAAAAAAGCCATGTGAAACTCTACGTCAACCGTGTCTTCATATCGGAAACGAGCAAGGATCTGATCCCGACCTATTTGCGGTTCCTGCGCGGCATCGTGGATTCTCAGGACCTGTCGCTGAATGTCTCGCGCGAGATGCTGCAATCCGATCCGACGCTGGCCAAGATCAAGACATCGATCACCAGGAAAGTGCTGGGCGAGTTGAAGAAAAAGGCTACCAAGGCACCTGAGGAATTCGAAAAATTCTGGAGCAACTTCGGTGCCGTCTTTAAAGAGGGGCTGATCGAGGATGTGTCTTTGCGCGATCGCATCCTTGAGGTCTGCCGCTTTGCTTCGACGCAATCGGGAGAGTTGGCCAGCCTCGCGGACTATGTTGCGCGCATGAAAGAGGGACAGGACGCGATCTATTATGTTGCGGGCGACGACGCTGCCAAGATCGCTCAATCGCCTCACCTAGAAGGCTTCAAAGCCAAGGGTGTCGAAGTCTTGCTATTGTCGGATCATGTAGATGAATTCTGGCTGCAGCACGTCACGGAATTCGAGGGCAAGCCGCTGAAATCCATTACGCGCGGGACGACTGATCTGGACAAGATTGCGCATGAGGATGATGGGTCGGACAAGCAAGACACCTCAGAGGAGGCTGACCTGTCCGCGCTGATCGCGGCCATTAAGGCCGAACTCGGGGAGGCGATCAAAGACGTGCGCCCGTCCAAACGTCTGACGGATAGCGCCGTGTGCCTGATCGCGGACGAAGGCGACATGGATGTGAATCTGGAACGTCTCTTGAAACGCCACGGGCAGTTGCGGGGCGGCATACCGCGAGTTCTTGAGATCAATCCAAACCACATGGTGATTTCCAAACTGGCAGAGGGTGCCAAGGGCGCGGACACGAGTTCCGAAGATCTCTTGAAAGACGCGGCCCACCTCCTTCTGGATCAGGCACGGATTTTGGAAGGAGACGTTCCAGCCGAACCGTCCGAATTCGCACGGCGTCTTGGAACGGTCATGGCGAGTGCTTTCTCCAATTAGGGAAGCATGAAAAAGATGTGGGGTCATGCAGCGAAGTTGTCAGCATGGTCGCGGATCCTTTCATCTTTCCATCGCTTGAATTCGGCTTCCAGCGTTCCATCCAGCGCCAGGGTCCGCCGTGCAGGTTGGAGAGCACCGCCAATCCCGTGCACGAGATAGGCAGCACTCTCCTGTCAGACGTGCACATGCTCGGCGATGAGATCCGCAACGGACGGACCAGGGCCGACAAGCTCCAGCACGTTTCGATCGGGGTCGCGGATGAAGATGGTCTTGGTGCCGCGAAAGTCGCGCCTGCCCGTGATGGCGATGCCGTTTGCCGTGACAAATTCCTCGGTCGCTTCGGCGTCCTTCACTTTCACGGCCAGATGGGTGATGCCCGGGTACTTCGGCTCTTCATCCATAAGGATGTTTTCGCCGGGCTTCGCCGTGACCGGTCCCAGCAAGTTGATGTTGATGCCGGACGGATGCAGCAGCACCAGGGGATGGCCTTGGTCGAAGCCGCCGTCTGCAACCAGCTCAAAGCCAAGAAGCTCGTAGAACGCGACGCTTCTTTCCCGGTCGCTGATGCGAATGCCGATGTGGTCGAAGTTGCTGATTTCAATCATTGGGCGGGTCTCCTTGGTTCTTGCCAGGAAGATAACTTTGCCCTATCTAAACTTTAATAGCTGCATTGGATCATCATCTGTGCCAAATGGATCATAATAGACACCTCTTCGACGGCATGTACCTGTTCTACACGGTAGTCGAGCAACAGGGCCTGAGCGCTGCCGCGCGCCTACTTGGACACACGCCAAGCCATGTCAGCAAGGAAGTTGCCAAGCTTGAAACGCGGTTGGGCGCGCGTCTCTTGAATCGAACCACGCGAAAGATCAGCCTGACGGAGCCCGGCCAGACGTACTTTGAAAACGCGCGGCGGATCATCGAGGAAACACGCTCGGTCGAAGATCGACTTCACGCGATCGGGGACAGGCCCTACGGTGAATTGCGCATGAGTGTTCCGGTCGTCTTTGCCCATGGTTACCTGAACCGCTGGCTGCCTGAATTCCTCGAACGCTATCCGGACGTCACGCCGTACATCGATGTCTCGGAACGCCGTGCCGACATGATCTCTGAAGGTATCGATCTTCTGGTGCGGATCGGAGCATTGCCGCACTCGGACTTCATCACCCGAGAACTGTTCAAGACCGGGCGTCTTACCGTCGCATCGCCAGCCTATCTGGACCGCAAGGGCGTGCCGACCCATCCGAGTGATCTGGCCGACCACGACTTGATCGACTTCACGGCGCACGGGGCCTCGCAAAGCTGGAGCTACCCCGGTCGGGCATCCGAGACAATCAGGGTACCGATTGCTCCCCGGGTTCGCTGCAACGATGCACAGACCGAAAAAGCGCTTGCGCTGGCAGGCCGCGGCATAACTCGTCTGCCTGAGCTGGCTTGCCGAACCGAACTTTCAAAGGGATTGCTGGTATCTCTCCTGGAAGAGTTTGCCTCTCCGCCAGCCGGCGTTCATGTCATTTACCCAAGTCGCTCAAACCTGGCCGCGAAGACCCGCGCCATGATCGATTTCCTCGTGGAGAAGAGTGACGAGACTTCGCGGCAGGATGCATGAATCAAGATTCTCATGAGCCCTTGCGTTCGCGCAACAGGCACTTTCAGCCCTCTTCTCCAACACTCGGAATCCGAACCCGGCACCAGACTCTCGAAATCGGGACGGATCATGAGCTGAGAAATAATCGTCTCGAAATATTCGGGCGCCAGCCCAGCAAGGCGCTAGGACGTTTCCGCGACTTCATCCGGAAGTGCCGCCAATGCAGCCTTGATCTCACGGCCATACCCCACTTCGACGGCAGCCGCGATGTCAACGCGGCACGGAACATTCTCCAGCGCGGGATCGTGCTGGCCGGGTGGGACGTCGGCCTTTCGGGTCGTCCCGGCGCGTCCGAGAGTGTTCTTGAACCACATGTCGCCGGGTTGCCGGGGCAGGACGCGGA
>JAJEGW010000074.1 GCA_022819605.1 Silicimonas sp.
CTACAAGGAACGCGAGAAGCCCGGCGACCACGACGAAGAGAAGATCGCGAAGTGGCAGGAGGAAATGGAACGGGTCCACAACCGCGCCGAGATCATCATCGGCAAGCAGCGCCACGGCCCCATCGGAACGGTGGAGCTGGCATTCGACGGACGCTTCACGCGGTTCTCGAACCTTGCCAGGCCCAGGCAGCATGAGGGCATCGGCGAGACCTGAAATTGCGCCCCGGACGAAGACCTTAGCGGCGGAGTTCCATCTACTGGAACACGGACCGGCTCGGACGTGCCATCCAGAAACGCAAGCGCGCCGGCCTCGAGACGCCGGAGACCCTGCTCCGTCACGTCTCGCTGCTCGGAAGGGGACATATTCTCCTTACCGGAAAGTACAGATGGCCAAATGTCATGGCCTCACGGTCTTTGCGTAGGATTCTGCTCCTTACCGAAACCGACCCCGGAATGGACACGCCCGGTGCCTGTGTCGCGGGTAGCCCGGACCGTATATCGCCGGTCGCCCGGTTTCCGGACTGGCCGAATCAGCCCGTGGGTTCACGGCCGCTTGTTCGGGAAAGGTGGGACAATGTTCGCGCTGTATGTGCCAATGGGACACGCAATACATACGCAGTTCGCTTGAATTCACACACAGATCACACACACGCTTAATGGACGTCCAAATAGCATTCGGCAATAATGTGAGGGCACGTCCGGCGAGTGTTCGCAAGAGTAGCGCGGCCGGGACCGGACCAGTTGAGATGACAGTGGCGCCCGACGGCAGGGATCTTTCCGATCCTGGCCCGTTTGGACCAATGCGAGGAGCCGCCAGATGCCGGAACTTTCCTTTGAGACAAGACTTTGCGGATGCCCTTGGTTACATGGCAGAAGAGCCTGATAATATGCCTATTGAGTTGAGAAAAACAACGAATTCCCCGCTTGTGACTGGAGCGATAGCCGGGTCAAAAACCCTGTTACGGCGAGAAGTGAGCAAGCCGCGAAGGCATCGGATCAATGTTGAAGCTGCGCTGGATGCTGCAATGCGACAATTCTGGCGCCACGGTTATGCTGCCACTTCGATCCACGATCTGGAAGCCGCAATGGAACTACCTCGGCAGAGCATCTACAACCGCTTCGGCAGCAAGTTCCAGCTGTTCCTGCAGGTCCTCGATCATTACGAAGCAAAAATGCAAGAAGACGTTCTTGAGCCTATGCTGGCCGGTCCTTCGCCGAGAAAGGCGGTTCTGGACCTATTCGGCAGGATCGCATCCGAGGTGTCGGAGGATGGCATTCGCGACGGCTGCCTGACCGTCAATACCGCGCTTGAGGTGGCTCCGCACGACGAGAAGGTCGCGGCCCGTATCCACAATTCCCTGACCGGTTTGGAGGAGTTGCTGCTCGACTTTGTTTTGCGAGGTCAGCAGACGGGCGAAATCGACCCCATGCATTCTCCCCGTGAGGCAGCCAGTTCCTTGCTTAGCTTGTTCCTTGGCCTGCGTGTGCTGGCGCGCTCGCGTCCCGATGAAGAATTGCTGACCAGTGTTGCCGCACAGGCGGGCGCACTGATGCCTCCACCTTCAGTCAAAGTTGGGGCCCCGAATTCAAGCACTGACTCCAATGCATGACCAGCAAGGGCGCCAGGACCTGACAAGGCCGTGCCTCGCCGGCGTCAATTGGTGCGGCACGGATGCAGTTCACGTTGCGCTTAGGGCATTGCCGCGATGTACCGGGGAAGGGTGAGGTCTCGTCGTCCGCAGGAGTTCTTTCTTCGGTTCACTGTCGGCTCGCCGACCGCCCGCATCCCGAACGGTGCCGAAGTGCCTGCATCGCGATGGCTGAAGGGGCGATGACAAGCACTGCAGAATTCAGCAACGCGCTTTCCTAGTGGGAAGATGCGCAATAATTTTGCCGACCCAGTTCAGTGACGAAAAGTCTATTCCATCGCGGAAGATCCAGGATTTGAGTATCGATCTTGCAAGGTCGCCAGTCACTTAGGCGTCACTGCTCAGCTAAGTGTGCTGAACCTGCCAATGCAACGGAACGCGACATCGCTTTCAGCAGGGCGTCGCATCGTCAAGTCAGTGACCGGCAAACCAGCACAACGCCTGACTTGGATACTCGATGACCAAGACAACTAAACCATTGCACGCGGACGTCATGACCGTATTCACGCGCACGCACTCTCAGAGCTTGACCAATAGGTTGAGTGGTCTCCCCAATCGCGGCACTTCCCAGTTGATCACCACATCAGACGGGGAGGCCGCACGGCTTGGAACGAGACCGATCGGGAGCAGCATATGCGACCGTCGGGCAAATACGAATCCGATTTGAGGAATGCCGCATGGTCCGTGATCCTGTCGCCGCCAGGGGTCTTCGTTGGAGCTGCCATCGGTTGGTCAAAGGCCTGCTAATATCCGTGCGCACGTGAGCGAGACAAGTGACGAGATCACTGCCGGCAGCACAGCTGCAGTCGCAATTGAGAGGCTTGATGCCAGATCCGTGCTGGAGCCTTTTGATGCCTTCCGAATCGGTCCGGGTCTGGCGACAGGTTCGATGCTTGCGGGCCGCTCTGCGAAAGCCGTGCGCGGGCGGTGCGGACCGGCGTCCCCGTCTCCCCCATAACGGACTCCAGGATCGTGACGGTCGTCACGGTCCGTCGCTTTCGTCTGGCCGGGATCGCCGCCGCCGCCCTCGGAAGATCATTCCCGTCGAGGAGCCGTACTGCAGTTCCGGGTCCTTGTACGCCCAGATCACCGTCCGGTCGGTCTCCGTCCGTCAGAGCCAAGCCGCGTAGCCTCAAGCCGATCCGCACCCGACAGGGGCGAAGCCGCCCGGAAATGGTGCCCCACCTTAAGGAAATGCCATTGGTAGTCCATGTCCCGAGGCGTGCCGTGAGGCACGGTTCTGAGCGGTCCGGGCTAGTCTGAGGTCAGCAGAAACACTCCGCCAAGGATCGCGTCCACTGCCTCGGTTTCGGGCGCGATCGGGGCGAGCAGCAGGACGCAGGCGGTGACGGTGAGGTGTCTCATGCATCCGCTCCCTTGCTCGACAAGTCGTCGACGGCGCATTCAGCGGACGGGTCCGCCAGCGGCAGAATCGCGCCGACTTGCATCGAGATCAAGTCGGGCAGCGCCTTTACGGGATGCAAAAAAGTCAGGACGCGAAGTCCGAGGATCAGGCCAAGAAGCGCACATGCCGCTTCTTGCGGCGCGACTGCCGGGTCGGTCTCCCCCGCCTCCATGCTCCGCAGCACGAGAACGCGCAGCAGGCCCTCGAGGCGGTCCAGAGATCGCGCGACTCGGGCTTTGACCTCCGCATCGTGCGGCGCCACCTCGAGCACATTGTTGACTGTAAGACAGCCGCCGCGGACACCGTCCTCGGCAGTCGCCTTCGCCGTGGCGTGGAGCAGCTCGGCCAACGCCGCCCGCGGCGAGTCCTTGGCCATCAAGTGGGCAAGCAGGTTGGCCTTCATGTCGGCTTCGTAGTGGTCGAGCGCGCGGGAACAGGCCCCGCTTGCTGCCAAACCGCGTGTAGATGCTCTGTCTCGGCAGCCCAGTCGCCGCTTCGAGGTCGATCATCGACGTCGCCGCTTAGCCATGGCGCCAGAACCGGCGGACAGCGCCGTCCAGCGCGGCGTCCATGTCGATTCCGTTTGCCGGGCTCACGGCACCACTGCAGTCGGAGCCGCCAAATTCTCGGTTGCGCGTTGGCGAATCTTGGTTCATCGTCTTGGAATGAACGTTAAGTCTATCCCGAAGGCCCCGCATTTCACCGTTTCGCGTGTCAACGTCAGTCTTTGCGCTGTGTTGTAACTTGACTGACTGATCAATCTAGTCTTCTTTAGCGACAGTTGCAATCGAAGCGGCAAATTACACCAGCGGGAAGCGGTTCGATGAGAGGCAAGGCGGTCGAGGTGGTGCTGAGGGACGAGGAGCGCGAGTTCCTCGAGGCGCATGTCCTAAAGCACGGGGCGCCGAGGTCACTGTCCGACCGCTGCAGGATCATCCTTCTCTGCGCCGAGGGTCTCCGAGGCAGGGAGATTTTCGGACATCGGCGTGCACGAGCACACGGTCGGCAAGTGGCGCAGGCGATTCGCCGAGATGCGCGTCGAGAGCCTTTCGAACGAGTACCGGTCCGGACGTCCGCGCAACGTGACGGACGACAAGGTAGCGGAGGTGGTAGAACGGACGCTGACCACGATGCCGAAGAACGAGAAGCCGAAACCCTACAAGTGGTTCAAGTCCGCCGACGAGATCCTTGCGTACGTCAGGAGGTTCTGCCTCAAGGCGAACGCGCTCGGCAGGAGCGAAGAGGATCGATATGAACTTAAGATTCGGGAGACTAGCGCAAAGTAGCTGCACTTCCGGAGCTGTATCCTCGGCGCAAGCCACAAGCTCCCGGCGCGCGCGCCTTTTCCTGGGTCGAACACTCGAAGGAGAGGAAACGAATGACTTCAACATGCGATAATCGTGCCGGCTTGACGGGACCACTCTGGATTTGCGCCCGATTTTGCCGCAACGCAAAGGCCACGGCATTTCCGGCGGCAATTGTGCTTTCACTGGCGATCGCGGCGCCTCCTTCGGCAAATGCGCTCGAAGGGTTCACCGTCGGAACGGCTTCCGCCGGGTCGACACCCCACATCCTTGGAACTGCAATGCAGCAAGTGTTTTCTGAGAAGTTTCCCGAGGGCCGGTTCGAAGTCGCGGTAACCGGTGGCAGTATCGAAAACTCGCGGATGATGCGGCGTGGCGAGGCAGAACTCGGATTTGCCAGTGTTACGGGTTCTGCCATGAGAAATGCATGGCATGGCCGCAATCTCGAGGCTGGTGAAGAGCCCTATAAGGAGATCCGAACCCTGATGGGATTTGTTCACATCATCGGGCACCTGATCGCGCGGCCAGGGGCCGAAATCGAGAATTTCGAAGACATCAAGGGCAAGCGCGTCGGCTTGGGTTCGAGCATCAGGACTTCAGCCCTGCACGAACCGTTCTGGAGGAGCCAGGGGGTCGCATGGATTGACGACGTGGAGGAGGTTCCGCTTTCGTCGCAAGACAGGTACAGGTTTCTCGCCGAGGGGCGAATTGATGCCGCCCTCGCGTGGACGGTAGGCACCAAGCTGGCTGCCATCATCGAGGAGTATGCCAGCGCAAACGAGGCAGTCTGGGCCAGGACTGACAAGGCGGCGTTGGAAGAGGCCGGATTCACGGTGTTCGCCTTTGCGCCGGGTTCGCTGCCGGGGCTGGACTTCGAGAATTATGGCCCCAGCCTGACCATGTCAGCCTTGACCACGACGGACGAACTTCCGGAAGAGACGGCCTACGAAATCGTCAAGACCATGCACGAGAACATTCAACAGGTTGTTCTTCTCCTGCCCGCCGTTCAGGCAGCCGTCGAGAACCCGGCCGTATTCACGTCATCGTCCGACCCGTTTCCCTACCATCCTGGTGCAATCAGGTACTGGAAGGAGGTTGGCCTCTGGAATTCCGAATAGGGGGAACCCTCCAGCGATAGCGGGCGTGAATAGCCATGTTTGGCCGGGTCTCGGAAACAGCGCAGGAACTGGCCCGAACACTTCTGTTTCTGGCAGTTCCGCTCTATGCCCTGTACAATTACTGGTATCCCGGCTTTCCCCTGCTTGAGCGCGCATTGCTGGCATTGCTTGCGGTTTCGGCGTTCTTCGTTTCGATGCAGCCGCGCAACCGATTGGGCGACGCTTTCCGGATTGCCCATTTGCTGCTTGGATTCGTGGTATTCGGCTACGTCATCCTCAATGCGCATGAACTGCCCTATCGCGAGGGAATCCCGAACAGCACCGACATCATGATTGGAATCGCAGGTGTTTACCTGATCCTAGTCGCTGTGAAGGCCTGCCTCGGAAGCGGTCTGGCGACGGTGACGGCAATCTTCCTCCTGTACCTGTTTTTTGGCCAGCATCTCCCTGTCTGGCTGGGCGGCCACAGGGGATTCAGCCTCGAGCGAATCATCTCGTTCCTGTACCTGAACGATGCCGGGATCATGGGTTTCGCCATGAGCGCCTGCCTCAAGTACATGGCACTGTTTCTCATTCTCGGGAAAGTGCTTCAGCAGGTCGGCGCAATGGACTTTGTGATGGGCCTGTCTCGCGCGCTGTTCGGAACCGGGCGTACCGGCCCGCCCTTGATGGCCGTCATGTCGAGCGCGCTTGTCGGCACGGTGTCGGGCAGCACGATGGGCAACGTCTACATCTCCGGCAACATGACCATCCCGCTCATGAGGCGCGTCGGGATTCGCAGGGAACTCGCCGCGGCGATCGAGGCGGCGGCATCAAGCGGCGGCCAGATCATGCCACCGGTGATGGGATTCGCCGTGTTCCTGATGATCGTGCTTCTTGATGTTGCCTACGTGGACGTCATCGTGGCTGCACTGATTCCTGCAACGCTCTACTTTCTGGTTCTCGGCTTTGCTGTCTGGCTGCGGATTCGCCACATGGAGGCGTCAAGCGAGCCGCACGTCGCAGGGATCGACCAGGACCAGCCTTCCGTCAGGGATGCCCTGCTGCATCCCGGTCTCGTCACGTTCCTCTGCGCACTGGGTATCCTGGTGTACCTGCTGGCAAATCGCAATCCGCTGCAAACGTCCGTGATGATCGCAATGGCTGCATGCCTGACGGCCAGTCTTCCCTGGCGCGTGCGCATCACGCCACGAAAGCTGTTTCAGGCGCTGGTCGACAGCGGGCGGGAGTTGATCGACGTCGCCATTGCCTGCCTTGCGCTCGGGATCATTGCCGGCACCGTATTGCTGACGGGACTTGGAACGAAGCTTCCTGCCCTCATGATAGAGTGGTCCACCGGCAACCTGCCGCTGCTGCTTATCTGCTCGTTCCTGGCATGCATCGTTCTGGGTCTCGGCATCCCTTCCAGCCTCGCATACATGTTGGTGGCCCTGCTGATCAGCCACGCGATCGTGCAGCTCGGCGTGGAGCTTCTGGATGCCCACCTGTTCGTTTTCTACGCCGCGCTCGCGGCAATGATCACTCCACCCGTCGCCTTGGCTGCCTATGCCGCAGCATCCATCGCGAAGAGCAACTACTGGACCACCGGCTGGCTGGCAGCCGCGCTCGGCATGCCGAAGTACCTTGTTCCGTTCGCCTTCATTTTCCGCCCGCAGCTTTTGATGCGGGGGAGCGCCCTGGAGATTCTTGCCGTATCGACGCTGACGTTCATCGGCCTTGCGGCAGTGTCGCTGGGGCTGACCGGCACGCGAAACCCGACCGTTTCCGCCTTCGCCGCGAAGGCCTGCCTGGTCGCTGGCGGCATCCTGCTGTCGGTCCCGCCACTTGACGGAACTCTCACGCTCGCCGTCGGTGCAGCGCTGTGCATGATCGGATTTGCCCCGCTGCTGATGAGCATGCCGTGGCAAGGCCGGGCACGAAACGGAACGAGCGAACCCGGCCGATGGCAGTAGCCAATGCAATAGCTTCACTCGCTTCCGAGGTCGCACGCGACGTTCGGTCGGAAAAGGCCGTACCCGCCTTGTTCTGCGGGTTGATCTCGGCGGTGCTGATCCTGGTCTTCAGCGTTTCCATGGCGGCCGTGATTTTCAGCGGGCCGCTTTCGGACCATTTCGCGGTTGGAGCAGGAGTCGTGCTCTTCGGCTACTGCGTGATCGGAACTGTGGTCGCGCTGACAAGCGGCTTGCCGGGCGCGATGGCAGGCGCGCCCATGCCTTCCGTCGTAATGATGGTCGTGATTGCAGGCTCCATCGACCTGGAGGGCCAATCCCTGTTCGTAACGGCCATCTCTGCGGCATTGCTCGGAACCGCCGTCACCGGCATTTGCTTTCTGGCGATCGGGCATTTCCGGCTCGCGAGCTTCTTTCGCTTCATTCCGTACCCGGTGGCCGGCGGGTTCATAGCAGGAACCGGCGGCCTGGCATGCATACTGGCGCTGGAGTTGATGGGTATCACGATCAAGAACCCTGACGGCCTTTTCAGCCTGGAGGCTGACGCCCTGCGGTTCGCCGGCATCGGCATCGGCTTTGGCTTGGGTCTCTTTGCACTGATGCGAATCTGGAGAAAGTTCTATGTCTTTCCTGCGGCCTTTGTCCTGGCCTCAATCCTGTTTCATGTCACGATCGCGGCGCTCGGAATGTCGGCGGACGACGCCAGGGAAGCCGGGCTGCTGTTTTCCGTTGCGACGGGCGGCGGGCTTTGGCCTCCGTTCGGAATTTCGGATTTTGCGTTCATCGACTGGGAAGTAATGGCGCAGCAGATCCCCAACATCCTGATACTGGTTGCGGTGACGCTGATTTGCGTTGTCATGAATCTCGGCGGGATTGAGCTTGCTGCCAACTGCGATCTTGACTGGAACCATGAATTCAAGGCGGCAGGCTGGGCCAACACGCTCACTGGCTTCGGCGGCGCACCCCCGGGATGCCTGATCGCCCTTTCAAGCATACGAAACTCGCTGTTCGGGGCCATGACGCGTCTCACGGGACTCGTGACGGCGCTCACGCTGGGCTTTGCCCTGCTGACAGGCGATGCGCTCCTGAAGCTGTTTCCGGTTCACCTGATTGCCGGCGTCCTCCTGTTTCTCGGAATGCAAATGGTCGACGAATGGCTGGTAAGGAGCCGGCGGAAGCTGGTCTTCAGCGATTTCGCGGTCATAGCGGTCGTCTTCCTGACGATCGTGGTCTTCGGATTTCTCGAAGGCGTCGGGGTCGGCATGCTTTTCACCTCGGCCATATTTGTCATCAGCCTGAGCAGAACGGACATGATCGAGAACAGGTATACGCTAAGGGAGCGCCAAAGCAGGAAGACACGCCCGATTCCGGACCGTGCCATACTTCTTGCCGAGGGACAGCGCGCACAGGCGCACGAGCTTCGCGGCTACCTGTTCTTCGGCACGGCTTACCGCATGGCTGACGAGCTCAGGCTCTCCCTGAAAGATGATCCATTCCCGCAATTCATGCTTCTCGGATTCCGAAACGTGTCGGGATTCGACTTTTCGGCAGTCAATGCGCTGGCACGATTCATCAGGGCCGCGAACACGGAAGGCGTCACCGTCGTGATCTTCGGCGCATCGGATCGTCTCAGGTCCACTCTCATGTCCGAGCTCCCGAAAGAGGCCCTTCAGGAACTGGTCATGGAGTCAGACGAAGACCGCGCGCTCGAGAAATGCGAGGACATGATCATCGAGAATTGGAGACGCGAATTCGGACAGGAGCGGAGCGGGCGGCAGCAGCTTCTGGACAGGGTCGTGGACGATCTTGAGCGCCACCTGGAGCGGCTGGCAAGGTTCGAGCAGCTGATCCATGACATCGAGGCGTATCTGGAACCGCGAACGTACTCGCCCGGAGAATCAATCGTTGCCCTCGACGTGCCGCGCGAGGGGATGCAGCTTCTGCAGGAAGGCCAGGCGTCGCAGCATGATTCGTCAGGCAATCGGCTCGTCCAGTTCTCGGCGGGGGACGTGATCGAACCGGGCAGTGCATTCGGTCCGACTGCCGCAAGCCTCGCGACGATTGCAGAAGAGCAGTGCCGCACGCTCCTGTTCACGCCCTCCGGGAAGGAGCGCCTCGCAAGGTCAGATCCGAAGCGCGCCCTCGAACTGTACGAGTACGTGCTTGCAAACATTGCCTCGACACGAGGAATCGGTTGAACGGCCTGACCGGATTGCCGCGCGAGAAAGACGCGCTGCAGGGCTGTCAGATGAGAGTGGCGCCATGGTCAGGCCCGGCCGCGGCAGCCTTGGCTATCCGGAACCCTCCTGCACGGTCATGGCGTGCACCATGCCGCCGTCAATCGCTATCGTCTGTCCGGTAACGTAACTCGCGGCATCGGATGCGAGGAATACGATCACGTCCGCCACGTCCCTTGGCTCACCGAGCCTGCCAAGGGCCACGCGCCTTGCCATCGCTTGCGCGACATCCGTCATGTCTTCCTGGCGTGACTCGAACATCGCGGTCTTGATGATGCCCGGGTTGACCGCGTTGACACGGACGCCCTTTGGCCCCCAGTCAGCGGCAAGAGCCCGCGTCATTGCGTCGATTGCACCCTTGGTAGCCGTGTAGGCGACCCGGCCGATCGGGCCTCTCAAGCTCGCGACGGACGAAACGTTTATGATTGATCCGCTACCTCGCTCGATCATTGCCGGACCCAAACCGGCCACAAGCATGAGAATTGATCGTACGTTTACGGCGAGTATCCTGTCGAGTTCCGCTTCCACGAGTTCTTCTGGTGCGCCCCTGATCGGGAAGCCGGCGTTGTTGACGAGGACGTCCACGCATCCAACCATGGAAATCGCCGCTTCCGCCAGACGGGTGCCTTCACCGGCCTCCGAAAGATCTGCCGGAATGATGACCGGCTCGTTGCCGAGTCCCGACGCGACCCGCTCGAGATCGGCGACGGTTCGTCCGGTCAGGATCACGCGCGCGCCGGCCTCGTCCAATGCCCTCGCCGTGGCTTCACCAATTCCCCGGCTTGATCCGGTTACGAGGGCCGTTCTCGAATCCAGCGGCCTGCCGAGCTGATTCATGCTGCAATATCCTGTTTAATCATTTCCTGCGTGGCATCGGCCGCTTTCGATCCGGCGGTACGGTAGTTCCGTGTCCCGGCAATGTAAACGGAGCAAGTCGAAGGGACGTGATTCCCATATGGCATTGCATGGACCGGAAGAGCGGCTTTGCACGTCGAGTGCGACTGCCCCGGATTCGCCTTGGATGCATGCTGTCAACCGTTGGGGACTGAACCTTGACCTTTAATTGCGACGTGAGCATGTGTACGTCGACGAAACAATCAGTCTGGAGCGGTTGGGAGGCCCTCTGCCCACGAACGGGCAGAAATCAGGGGCTGAGAGCGCATCATTGGCAGAACCATGAGGCATTGATCCGCTGGTACCTTCCGGCCGACGCAGACAAGGCGGAATCGCATAGATGGGAACGCACTCTGAAGCTGATCATACGTTCCAATCCGTGTGGGCAGACCTGCGCTACATCGTCGACACGGGTGTCAAACCTACGACTTATGTCTCCTCGCGGAACGCGGGCAGATCCACCCGGCGAGAGGTCAAGGTGGACATCCAGCGCATGGAGATCCGCGATGCCAGATCGATTGCGGAGCAGACAAGCCTTGATCGCGAAGGTTTCGAGCTCCGCGTCCAGTCGTCCGCAGTCACCGATTTCCGGGACGACGAAGAGGTCGAGCGCGTCCACTATCCCGAGATCGAGCACCTGATACTTCACGCTGCCGGAGCCGCGCGAGTCTGCGTCTTCGATCACATTAGACGATCCTCGCGGGACGGAAGCGCCGGTGCCCGCGTCCCGGTATTTGCGGTTCACAACGACTACACCTCGCGGTCGGGGCCACAAAGGGTGCGCGATCTGTTTCCCGGCGAGGCCGCCGAATTGCTGCAGCGACGGTTCTCGCTCATCAATGCTTGGCACCCCATTCAAGAGCCGGTGGAGGCCTTTCCGCTCGCGGTCTGCGACGGGCGGACCATCCGACCGAAGGACCTTGTCGCGACGAACCTCGTGTACGAGGGCGATGACGGCGGAGCATTTTCTCGCGCGCAGCGCTCTGACAGGGTCGGTGAGGTGTTCAATCTCGCGCACAACCCTGAACATGGGTGGTTCTACTTCCCGCGCATGGAGTGTGCTGAGACCCTGCTCTTCAAATGCTTCGATTCCGCGATCGACGGACGGGTGCGCTTCACCGCCCACACTGCCTTCGATGACCCAAGCACCGCGGCGGACGCAGCCCCGCGCGAAAGCATCGAACTCCGTGCACTGGCGTTCTTCGAATAACGCAAGGAAGAGGCAATCCATTCCGTTTCCCCAACGGAAAGAAACCGCCCGTTGCGTGTAAAGCATAGCCCGCAGAATTCAGTGCGCCAGGGAAAGGCAGGCAAACCTGACGGTTGTGAACCCCGCCCAAGAACTTTGACTTCGGTTGGTGCCGATCAGGGCGGATGGCGGGGACAGCGACAACTTGCTGCATTCCGGGCAGAAGGGCTGCGAGAGCTGGTCAGCGACCATGTGGGCCGGAGCGCGAGTGAATGCCGCGCAGACCTCGGAAGGGGCGACGCAGGAGCCGACCCTTCTGATATCTTGGGCAATGCGGTTGCCTTAAGCGCAACTTAAGGTGATTTCTGCCATCCAGCTGCAATTCCGGCATGATACCAGGCCACGCTAGCGGAGGGGAAGCTGCACATCGCCACTGCTGGTTGTCCTTGCAAGGTCGTCTGCGGAACTGCGGTCGCGCCTGGAACCAGGAGCATGCCGAATCTGGCACCCGAACAGGGGCCGCGACCAGCAAAGCGGTCGGAAGTTTAGCGCGGATGGTGCGTCATGCCCGGTCCTGCTTCAATGGAAATTTGAACTTGACACGTACGAATCCCGCCGCCAGAATTTTACCTATGCTAAAAAAGAAGCCGCAAGTTCAGCCTGAGGATACGGCTCTCGAACTGGGGGAACAACTCAGGCGTTGCCGCAAGGAAGCACGGCTCACGATGCAGTACGTGGCCGACAATGCCGGCCTTTCGGTCGGGTTCATCTCGCAGGTCGAACGCGGACTGGCAGCGCCCTCGCTGTCTTCGCTGCGCTCTATCGCGCGGGTGCTGCAGCGTCCGATCTCGGAGTTTCTGGAGCAGCCCGGAAGCAGCACCGGCACGACCCGCAAGAGCCGTCGCGTCAGCTATCGTGTCGCCGACGGGTCGATTTCCTACGAACGGCTGTCGGCGAATTTCCCGGGCAGCACGCTGCGTTCGGTCATCGTGCACGAGCCGCCCGGTCACCGGAGCGAGCCGATCAGCCACGAAGGCGAAGAACTGTTCTACATGCTGCAGGGCGAAATCACGGTTGAGATCGAAGGCGAGCGCAAGATCCTGCGGCAGGGAGACTCGATGCATTTCGCTTCCCGCAGGAAGCACGCCACCTGGAACCACACTGACCAGACGGTCTCGATCCTCTGGAGCGGCACCATGGATGTCTTCGGCGAAGACGCCAATGAACACATCCAAAAAGACAATACGCAAGGCACGAGCGCCAATTCTGAAAGAAAGGGAGACGAAGAATGACACTGTGGAAGACAACTCTGGCTGCCGGTCTGCTGGCAGCGACTGCGCTGGCCGCCCCCGCCATTGCCGGCGGCACACTGCGGCTCGATGAGGTTGCGGTCGGCGAACTCGACCCGGCCAAAGCGTCGGACTATGCCGACAGCATCCTGATGTTCAACGTCTACTACACGTTGGTGCTGCCGGTGCAGGGAGGTCCGGGCCATGCACCGCACCTTGCCGAAAGCTGGGACAGCGATGGCAACTCGTTCACTTTCACGCTGAGAAGCGACGTGAAATTTCAGAGCGGCAATCCGCTGACCGCCGAAGACGTCGTCTTCTCGGTCGAGCGGATGAAGGCGCTCGGTGCCGGCCTGTCCTATCTCCTTGGCGTGGTTGAAAGCGCCGAGGCGGTCGATTCCTCGACCGTCCGCTTCAACCTTTCCTCGTCCTATGCCCCGTTCGTGGCATCATTGGTGCGGCTGCCCATCGTCGACAAGAAGCTGGTCATGGAAAACCTCGGCGAGGGCGACGGCGAGATGAAGGACTGGGGACAGGCCTACCTGTCCGGCAACGGCGCCGGCACCGGGGCCTATCGGGTCGTCTCGCACAACCCGCAGGAAGAGACCGTAATGGAGAAGAACGGCGACTACTTCCTCGACATAGCCGAGGCGGCGCCCGACACCGTGCGCCTGCGCTACGGGCTGGAGGCGTCGACAGTGCGAACGCTTATCGCTCGGGGCGAGCACGACATCTCGTCCCAGTGGCTGCCGCCCGAGGTGATGGGCGCGCTGGCCAAGGAAGGCGCACAGCTTTTCACCGAAAGCGGAACCGGCGCGTTCTACCTGAAGATGAACACGACCAAGCCGCCGCTGGACGACGTGAACTGCCGCAGGGCACTGAGCGCAGCCTTCGACTACCAGACCGCGATCCGCATGATCGCGATCACCGAGGATGTCTCTGCCGGCAGTCCCTCGACGGGCGCAATTCCGGTCGGCATGTTCGGGGCCAACGACAGTTCGATGGTTCAGGCACAGGATCTCGACAAGGCACGCGAATACCTTGCGGCCTGCAGCCACGATCCGGCCGGGCTGGACATCGAGATCAGCTGGATTGCCGAAGTGCCGCTTGAGGAGCGTTTCGCACTGCTCTTCCAGTCGAACCTTGCGGACATCGGCGTGAAGTCACACATCCGCAAGCTGCCTTGGGCACTCTTCGCCGAACAGGTCAGCAAGCCCGAGAACACGCCGCATATCAGTCAACTCTTCGTGAACGCGGTGACGGGCGACCCGGACACGCTGCTCTACGGCATGTACCATTCGTCGACTCCGGGAACCTGGCAGTCGCCGGAATACCTCAACGATGCAATTGTTGACGAGTATCTGGAAGCCGGCCGAAACGCCCCGACACCCGAAGCGCGTCAGGAAGCGTATGCGATGCTGAATGCGCGCCTGATGGAGATCGCGCCGACGATCTACAGCTACGACCGGCAGTCGGTCTTTGCCGCAAGTGACCGGGTGAATGCGCCTGCACTTACAGATCCCGCCCACGCGTTCGGGCTCGATGGCATGGGCTTCAGTTTCCGCCTGATGGAAGTGGCCGACGACTGAATCCATTCCCGTTCCGCCGGGCCATTCGGGGCCCGGCGGTGACACTCCGGGTCCGCGGCCATGTCTGCTGTCCTTCGTCTGCTTTCGCGACGGCTCGGCATCTCCCTGATCGTGCTCGTCGGCGTTTCCATGCTGATCTTCGGCATCGCGCGGGTGATTCCCGGCGATCCGGCGCGAATCGCGCTTGGGCCGAACGCGACCGAGGAACAAGTGGCCAACCTTCGCGAGGCATTGCATCTCGACGACCCGGTCGTGGTTCAATACGGACATTTCGTGGCCGACCTTCTGCGGGGTGATCTCGGCGTCTCGCTCTACACCAACCGCCCGGTGACGCTGGACATCGCGCAGTTCCTTCCTGCGACGCTGGAACTTGTGCTCTTTGCCGGGGTGCTGATGGTCGGCATCGGCCTGCCGCTCGGCATGTGGTCGGCACGCTACCGCGGGCGCTGGCCCGACCATCTGATCCGCGTTGTCTCGCTCCTTGGCGTTTCGGCGCCGAGCTTCGTCTGGGCGGTGATCCTGATGCTGCTCTTTGCATTCTTCCTGCCCATCTTTCCGATCGCAGGACGGATCACCGACAGCTTCGAGATTACGCGCGTTACCGGTTTCCTGCTGATAGACACGCTGCTCGCCAGGAATGGCGCGGCCTTTTTCGATGCGCTCTGGCACATTTTCCTGCCTGCCTTCGCGCTGGCGGTTTCCGGCATCGGGCAGGCAGCGCGGCTGACGCGCGCGAACATGGTCGAAACCTACGACAGGCCCTATGTCGAGATGGCCCAGGCCTACGGTTTCTCGGCGAGGCGCATCGCGGCAAAATACGCGTTCAAGCCGTCGCTGATTCCCTCGCTGACCATCATCGGGCTCGATTTCGCCGCCATGCTGGGGAATGCCTTCCTGGTCGAAGCCGTCTTCGCTTGGCCGGGCCTCAGCCGCTACGGCGTTGCCGTGATTCTCAGGAAGGACCTCAACGCGATCATCGGGACCGTGCTCATCATCTCCGCCACCTTCCTGATCGTGAACCTGATCGTCGACCTGCTGATCGCGTTCCTCAATCCGCGCATCCGTCATTCGGAGCGGGGCGCCTCATGAGACGCACAGTCATCATCCTGCTTCGCAACCCGCTTTCGCTGCTCGGCGCCGTCCTGGTGGCAGCGGTCGTGCTTTCGGCAGTTCTGGCAGACTACATTGCGCCCTTTCCCGAGCATCGGGGCGCGGTGGTCGATTTCGTCCACTTCAACCAGGGCCCCACGGCTCGAAACCTCATGGGCACCGATCTCGTGGGCCGCGACCTCTTCAGCCGGATTCTCTACGCCTTTCGCATCTCGCTGATCCTCGGTGTTGTGGTGCTGGCCATCGCTCCGCCGATCGGCACGCTGGTCGGGCTCTTCGCCGGCTACCTTGGCGGCCGTACCGAGTTCGTGCTCATGCGCCTGACGGATGTCTTCCTGTCGATTCCGCCGCTGGTGCTGGCGATCGCCATGATGGGCGTGCTTGAGCCGACGCTCATGAATGCCATGCTGGCGGTCACGGCGATGTGGTGGCCCTGGTACGCGCGGCTCGTCTACAACATTGCACGCTCCGAGCGCGAAGAGGGCTACGTTCTTGCCGCGGAGGTCATCGGCGCCTCGACGCTGCACATCACGCTCAGGGAAATCCTGCCGAACTGCCTGCCCGCCATCATCACCAAGATGACGCTCGATATGGGTTTCGTCATCATAATCGCCTCGTCGCTGTCGTTCCTCGGTCTGGGCGTGCAGCCGCCAACGCCCGATCTCGGCAGCATGGTGGCCGAAGGCGCGCGCTACCTGCCGGACAGCTGGTGGCTGACTGTGTTCCCGGGCCTCGCGATCCTGATTGCAGTCTTCGGCTTCAACCTGATCGGCGATGCGCTGCGTGAAATCCTGGGGGCGGATCAGTGAGCGAAGTTCTGGCAATCCGCGACCTTTTCCTGCGCTTTCGGGGCTATTCCGGAGTGTCCGAGGTGCTGCACGGCATTTCGCTCGACATCCGCGCCGGCGAGCGGGTGGCGCTGGTCGGCGAGAGCGGGTCGGGCAAGTCGGTGACCGCGCGGATCGTGCTAGGACTCCTGCAGGAACTGCCGTCCGCGCGGGTCGAAGGCGGGCTCTTCTTCGAAGGCGAGGATCTGAACCGACTGAGCCGCCGCCAGTGGCAAGCCCTCCGCGGCACGTCGATCTCGATGATCTTCCAGGACCCGACCTCGTCGCTGAACCCGGTCTTCACCATAGGAACCCAGTTCGCCGAGGTGCTGCGCCGGCGCGACCCGAAACTCTCGCGCGAGGCTGCGGACGAGCGGGCGGGCACGCTTCTGCAGTCGGTCTCGATCCACGACCACGCCCGGGTGCTCGGCGCGTATCCGTTCCAGCTCTCTGGCGGCATGAACCAGCGGGTTGTCATCGCCATGGCGCTGGCCAATCACCCGTCGCTGCTGATTGCCGACGAACCCGGGACGGCGCTTGACGTGACCGTGCAGGCGCAGACGCTGAAGCTGATGCACGAACTGGTCGAGCAAAGCGGCACCGCGGTCTTCTTCATTTCGCACAACCTGGGGGTTGTCCGGGAGTTTGCCGACCGGGTCTTCGTGATCTATCGCGGGCGCATCGTCGAACAGGGCCCCACCCCGGCGATCTTCGAAAACCCTGGTCATGCCTATACCCGCGCATTGATGGCGGCAGTGCCGCGCATCACCGGTGGCGGCCTTCCGGACCTCAACGACAGCGAAGCGGCTTTCCTCGAACCGATGGTGGTGCATGAAGGAGGCGACGCATGACTCCGCTTCTTTCGCTCAGGCATGTCAGCAAGACCTTCGGTACGGGCCCCCGCGCCGTGCATGCCGTGCGCGATGTAAGTTTCGATGTGACACAGGGCGAATGCCTGGCCGTGGTGGGCGAGAGCGGGTCGGGAAAGACCACGCTCGCCAACATGATTCTCGGCGTCTTCGGCCAGTCTTCGGGCGAGATCTGGTTCGACGGCAAGGGTCTGCCCACCCGGCGCACGCTCGAACATCGCAGCGCGATCCAGCTGGTCCAGCAGAACCCTCTGTCGTCGCTGAACCCCAAGCGGTCCGTAGGGGCATCAATCCGGCTCGGTCTCGATGTCTTCGGCATCGGCACGCGTTCGGACCGCTGGCGCCTGGTCGAGAATTCGCTGGAAGAGGTCGGCCTGCCGGGGGACTTCCGGCGGCGCCCGCCGGCGGCCCTGTCGGGTGGCCAGTGCCAGCGCGTTGCCATCGCGCGCGCACTCGCCTGCCAGTCCCGGCTGGTGATCCTCGACGAGCCGACTTCGGCGCTCGATGTTCTTGTGCAGGCGCGCGTGCTGCGCCTCCTGGAGGACCTGAGGCGCGTGAAGGGCCTCAGCTACGTCTTCATCACGCATGACCTCTCCGTCGTGCGCAACGTGGCTGACCGCGTTGCCGTGTTCCGCGCCGGGGAACTGGTCGAGTGCGCACAGACGAGGGCGATCTTCGAAGACCCGCAAATGGACTATACGCGCCAGTTGATCGGCGCGGTACCGGTGATTGCAGATGAAGAACTGAAGTTGAGAGAGTCGCTGTCCGGAGGATTGCCCGCATGATGGAGATCGCCGAAGCCGTTGAAGTCACACAAGACCAGCCGGGCACGACCTATCGGGCACTGGAGCGACAGGTCGACCGGACGATCGGCGTCAAGCTCTTCACGCTGATGGAGATCGATCATGATCGAGATGTCGCCTGGCGGAGCTACACCAACATGCCGGACGCCTATCCGCTGCAGGGGAAAAAGCCGCGCATGCAAAACCGCTGGTCCGAATTTGTGGTCGACCGGCATGAGACCTTCGTCGCCAACTGCTTCGAAGAGATCGCGGAAGTCTTTGCGGACCACGCGCTCATCCGTTCACTCGGATGCGAAAGCTGCCTGAATCTGCCCGTCGTGATACGAGGCAGGCTGCGCGGCACGTTGAACTGCCTGCACGAGGCGGGACATTACACGCCCGACCGCGTTGCAGCGGCACAATCGCTGAAACCCGCCGGGGCCCTGGCCTTCCTGATGGCGGAAAGCACCCGAAGAGAAGGAGGCGCCAATGGGTAGGACCACCCGCCGCGTGGCCACAGATGTCGGTGGCACGTTCACCGACCTTGTTTGTTTCGAGACCGATCAGGCCACCGGCGCCAGCCGGATCGTGACGGCCAAGTCCGACACCACGCCACCGGATTTTGAGAAGGGCGTGCTGGACGTTCTGGAAAGAGGCGGGATCGATCCTTCGGGAGTCGACTTCCTGGCGCATGGCACCACCGTCGTCATCAATGCGCTGACCGAGCGCAAGGGCGTGAAGGTGGGGCTCGTCACCACCGAGGGCTTCCGTGACACGCTGGAAATAGCTCGTGGCAACCGACCGGACTTCTTCAACCTGCACTATGAAAAGCCCGTGCCCTTCGTGCCGAGGCACTTGCGGGCGGAGTTGCCGGGCAGGATGACCTATACCGGCGAGGAGCGCGCGCCGCTCGATCTCTCCGGCCTGCCTGCGATCCTCGACGCATTCCGTGCGGAGGGGGTCGAGGCCGTGGCGATCAGCTTCCTTCATTCCTACGCAGACACTGCCCACGAAGAGGCCGCGCTGGCCGAGGTGCAGCGTCTCTGGCCCGAGGTCTCGGTCGTTTCCTCGCACCAGATTACCCGCGAATGGCGGGAATACGAGCGAACGAACACAGCCGTTCTGTCGGCCTATGTCCAGCCCGTGGCGGCGCGTTATCTCCGCAGGCTCGATGAAGGGCTTGCCTCGCGGGGCTTCGGCGGTCGGCCCTATATCATGCAATCGAACTGCGGCATCGACTCGCTCGATGCCACCTCGCGCACGCCGATCACAATGGTCGAGAGCGGGCCGGCCTCGGGCATCTGGGGTGCGGCGGAGCTGGGCCGGCTGATCGGCGAGCCGAACGTGCTGGCACTCGACATCGGCGGAACCACCGCCAAGTGCTCGCTGATCGAGAACGGCGAGGTCCGTATCATGACGGACTACTGGATCGAGCGCAGCCGCAAGTCGGCAGGCTATCCGATCATGGTGCCTGTGGTCGACCTGGTCGAAATCGGCAATGGCGGTGGTTCGATCGCCTGGGTTGACGATTTTGGCAAGCTTCACGTCGGGCCGCAATCGGCCGGCGCATTGCCTGGTCCGGCAGCCTACGGCAGGGGCGGAACCGAGGCGACGACGACCGACGCCAACCTCTGGCTCGGACGGATCAACCGCGACTACTTCTGCGGTGGTGCCATACAGGCGGACATGGCCGCCGTCGAAGGGTCGATCAGGTCACTTGGTGAAAAACTCGATGTCGGGCCCGATCAGGCAGCCGAAGGCATCATCCGAATTGCCAACAACAACATGGTCAACGCGCTGAAGCTGGTTTCGCTGAACCGGGGCTTTGACACGCGGGACTTCACGCTTCTGGCTTTCGGCGGCGGTGGCGCGATGCATGCGGTGGCATTGGGCCAGGAACTGCAGGTCATGAAGGTCGTCGTGCCTGCCGCCGCCAGCGTCTTCTCGGCCTGGGGCATGATGATGTCGGACCTGCGCCGGGATTATTTCGTGACGCATCTTGTCGAACTGGCGGAAGGCGCCGGCAACAAGATCGAGAGCACCTTTGCCGAAACGGAAGCCAAGGCGCTCGCAACCTTTGCCGAAGAGAGGGTCGGTGCGGACCGGATCACCTTTCTGCGCTACGGCAAATTCCGTTACCAGAACCAGGAGCACACGACCGAGGTGCTGCTCCCGGAGGGCGCGATCACCGACGCGAGCCTCGCGCGCATCGCCGAGGATTTCCACAAGACTTACGAGCGCGAATATACCTATCGTCTGGACGCTCCCGTCGAGATGGTGGGCATCCATCTCGTGGCCAAGGCCGAAGTCGGCAAGCTCGAGATGCGCCCCGAGCCGTCCGGCGGCTCCGACGCCTCGGATGCGGTCAAGGGGCGGCGCATGGTCGACTACGCACTGGAAGGCAAGCACGAGGCCACGATCTACGACGGCGAGGCGTTGCGCGCCGGCATGGCATTCAAGGGTCCGGCCATTGTCGAGGACAGTGGCGCCACCGCGGTGATCCATCCCGGCAACGCGGTTGAAGTCGACGCCTATCGCAACATCCACATCACTCTTGAAGGCTGAGGGCACCGCGATGACCAAAGCAAACGACCCGATCACGCTCGAAATCATCCAGAACTCTCTGCAGGCGGCCGCCGACGAAATGTTCGCGGCGATGCGCAAGACGGCGATGTCCAGCATCATCTACGAGGTGCTCGACATGGGTACGGGCATCACCGATGCCGAAGGACGCATCGCCTCGTCGGGCGCCGGCATCCCCGCCTTCATCGGCGTGCTCGACAAGTCCGTCCAGACGCTGCTCCGGAAGTTCGACAAGCCCGGTGACATCCAGCCGGGCGACGTGTTCATCACCAACGATCCCTATCACGGCGGCGTCACCCACCTGAACGACCTCGTGCTGGCCATGCCGGTATTTGCCGGGGGTGACTTGATCGCATGGACCGCGAACATCGCGCACAATTCCGACGTCGGCGGAATGGCTCCTGGTTCGCTGAGCGGCGAGGCGACCGAGATTTTCCAGGAAGGACTGCGCCTGCCCTGCGTCAAGCTGATCAGCGGCGGCGAGACCGACGACGCGGTGATGGACATCATCACCGTCAATTCGCGCATGCCCGACTTTCTTTTGGGCGACGTCTGGGCTGCCATCGCCTCGGTCCGCATCGGCGCACGGCGGCTGGAGGACCTGGCCTTGAAGTACGGCGTGACGACGTTCAACGCCGCGATGGAAAGTTTCGCGGCCTTCGGGGAAGCCACCGCCAGGGCCGAACTCGGCAAGCTCCCGAAGGGCACGTTCGAACTCAGCGAGGAGCAGGACGACGGGAGGGTTTTCAACGTCAAGATCTCGATCTCGGATGACGATTTCACTGTCGACCTGCGCGACAACCCCGATCAGGACACGGGTCCGACCAACACCAGCCGCGACGGTACCGTGGTCTGCGCCCAGATGGTCTTCAAGTCGCTTACGGATCCGGACACGCCTGCCAACGACGGATCTTTTCGGCCGCTCAAGGTCCTTACCCGCGAAGGCTCGGTGTTTCACGCACGGGAGCCTGCCGCCATCGGATTCTATTTCGAGACCGAGGTCAGGGTATATGACCTGATCTGGCGGTGCCTGGCGCCGCACGTGCCCGAACGCCTGCCGGCAGGGCACTTCTCTTCCATATGCGGGACCTTTGTCGGCGGCATTCACCCCGATACCGGGCGGCAATACACGATCATCGAGCCGCAGCTCGGCGGTTGGGGCGCTTGGGAGGGGCGCGACGGCAATCCGTGCATCTTCTCAGGCTTTCATGGCGAAACCTACAACACGCCGGCCGAGATCTCCGAGAGCCGCAACGGACTCTTCGTCGACCGGATGGAACTGAACACCGAACCAGGTGGCGAAGGGAAGTTCACCGGGGGCAGGGGGCTCCGGCTCGAATACCGGATCCGAACCAACAACGGTTTTCTGACGGCCGGCTACACGCGGTCGCGCATCAAGCCTTGGCCGCTCGAAGGTGGGGCGGAAGGGTCGGGAAACTACGTCGAGGTGCTCAAGACCGACGGCAGTCAGGAGAAATACTCCTTCGTGTCGGGCCTGCCGGTCAACACCGACGACGTGATCCGCATCGTGACCGCCAGCGGCGGTGGCTACGGCGATCCGAAAGAGCGGGATGCCGTGAGCGTGCGTGAGGATGTCAAGAACGGCTTGCTGTCGGCCGAAAGGGCGGCAGAGGTCTATGGCGTAACGATCTGAAGGAGGGAAGAATGGTTCGCATCATGTATCTCAGCCCCGTCGCGCATAGAGCGGGGCACGACGAGCTGTTTGCCGAAATGGCACGGGACTACAAGCTGGAAGGAACTGAGGTGCATGTCACTTCGCTGCCTGACGATGTGGGCAATTTCAGTCATATCGAGTTCCGGAGCTACGAGGGAATGGTCACCGCCGGCATTATCCGGGCCGCGCGGCAGGCCGCGCAGGAGGGCTTCGATGCCTTGGCCATCGGCTGCTTCTATGACACCGGGCTGGCCGAGGCCCGCGAGGTGTCAGGCGAGATGATGGTGACTGCACCTTGTGCCGCGTCCTGCGAGATCGCCGCGAGCCTGTGCAACCGTTTTGGCGTGATCGTCGGACGGCGAAAGTGGGTGGACCAGATGCAGGCGACCGTCCATGCGCACGGCCATCGTGACCGGCTGGCCGGATTCTACCATGTCGAGCTGGGAGTGACGGAGTTCCAGGAGGATCATGCCCGCACTGAGCGCATGCTGATTGATGCTGGGCGAAGGGCGGTTGAAGAGGACTATGCCGAAGCGCTGATCCTCGGCTGTACCATGGAGGTGGGATTCTTTGCGGAGCTGGAGCGGAAGCTTGGCGTTCCGGTCGTCGATCCGTCCATCGCGGCGCTGAAGCGGGCCGAGTACGGCGCGCTTCTGAAACGCGATTGCGGCTGGCACCCCTCGCGCCGCTGGTCCTGCGAGGCGCCGCCTGAGGCCGAGATTGCCGCAATCGGCAGTTTTGACCGGGGCGAGGCGTTCGGTGGACGCATCGTTGTGCCGGCAGGATAGGAGGAAGGCATGTTGCAGACGGAAGAACGTATCTCGGCCCTTCGCGCGCGGATGAAGCGGGAAGGCGTCGACCTGGTCGCGCTGGGGCCGGGGGCGCACATGCAATGGCTCCTCGGATTCGTGCCTCACGCAGATGAGCGTCCTTGCCTGCTTTGTGTCAGCTTGTCGAAAGCTGCGCTGCTGATGCCGGAGCTCAACGCGGATGGGTCGCGCCGAAGCACCGACCTGCCGTTCCACGAATGGTCCGACGCCGAGGGGCCGGAAGGGGCGTTCGACCACCTGGTTGCCGAGCTGGGCTTGGGCGGCGCTGGGCGAATCGTGCTGGACGAGACCATGCGGGCCGACTTTGCAGCATTGGTGCAGGACGCGCTGCCAGGTGCAGAGCGGCAGTTCACGGCATCGACTGTCGGCCTGTTGCGCATGCAGAAGGATGATGACGAATACGCCGTGCTCAAGCGAAACGCGCTGCTTGCCGATCAGGCGATGCTGGCGGGCTGGGACGCGATGAAGCCGGGCATGACGGAGCTGGATGTCGCTGAAGTCATTCGTGCGCGCTTTTCCGCGCTTGGCGCCTCGCCGCTCTTTACCATCGTCGGGGCTGGCGGCAACGGTGCCATGCCGCATCACCACACCGGTGAAACCGCGCTGCAGTCCGGGGACGCGGTGGTAATGGATATCGGTGCGGGAATGGACGGCCTTTCCAGCGACATCACCCGCATGGCTGTGCTGGGCACGCCGCCCGAGGGTTATCTCGAAGTGCACGCCATCGTCGAGGCTGCGGTGCAGGCCGCCATGTCGGCTGCACGACCGGGAGTGCTTGCAAAGGATGTCGATGCGGCGGCACGCGGGGTGATCACGGAGGCCGGGTACGGTCCCAGTTTTCTGCACCGCACTGGCCACGGTCTGGGCGTCGAGGTGCACGAGCCGCCCTACCTGACCTCGGTTTCGGAGACGGTATTGTTGCCAGGAATGGTCTTTTCCATCGAGCCCGGCATCTACCTGCCGGGCCGATTCGGCATCCGACTGGAGGAAATCGTTATCCTGCGTGAGGACGGGCCGGAAATCCTGTCGGAACTGCCGCGTGATCCGAAGATGATCTGATGCCCGACCCCTTCACGCTTTCCGTCATCCAGGCGGGCCTGGAGAACGCGGCGGAAGAAATGTTTGCCGTGCTTCGCAAGACGGCGATGAGCCCGATCATCTACGAGGTACTGGATGTGGGCACGGGCGTGACGGATGCCGCGGGCAATCTTGTCAGTTCGGGGGCGGGGATTCCAACCTTTGTCGGCGTTCTGGACAAGGCCGTGAAGGTTCTGGTTGCAAGGCACGGCGATGCCATCGAGGAAGGCGATGTCTTTGTCACCAACGACCCGAACTATGGCGGCGTGACGCATCTGAGCGACGTGGTGATCGCCAAGCCGGTGTTTTTTGGGGGTGCGCGCGTTGCATGGTCGGCCTCGATTGCCCATTGGGGCGACATTGGTGGCAAGGTGCCCGGATCGATGGCGACCGACGTGTCCGAGATTTTTGCCGAAGGGCTGCGCCTGCCTGCGGTTCGGCTCTTCAAGCGCGGACAACCGATCCAGGCAGTCTTCGATATTATCGAGACCAACTCGCGCCTTCCGGAATTCGTGCATGGCGATCTTTGGGCGCAAGTCGCCGCCAGCAACACGGCGGAGGGCCAGATCCTCGCGCTATTCGCAAAGTTCGGGCGGGATGCCGTCGAACAGGCGATTGCCGAGTCCTTCGAGACTGGGCGTGCCCGTGCGCTTGCCGGCCTGCGCACGCTTCCGAAGGGGCGGTTCGAGATCGAGGAGGAGCAGGACGACGGCGCATTCTGGCGTGCAGCCATCTTGATCACCGGCGATCGCTTCACGGTCGATCTTCGCGGCAATCCTTCCGAGCTCGCCGCGCCTTACAACACCAGCCGGGATGGCGCGGTCATTTCGTCCCAGATGATCTTCAAGGCTCTTTGCGACCGGGATCGCTTTGCCAATGCGGGATCCTTTGCCCCGCTCGAGGTCATTACCGAAGAAGGCACCGTTTTCCATGCCGGCCCGACTGCACCGCAGGGCTACTACTTCGAAACCCGGATCCGGCTCTTCGACCTGCTCTGCCAGTGCATGGCGCAGGCCATGCCCGGCAAGCTGCCTGCCGGGTCGTTTTCCTCGATCTTCGGCACCATCATCGCCGGACGGCATCCTGACACCGGGCGCCGCTACACGATGGTCGAACCGCAGATGGGGGGCTGGGGCGCCACCAAGGAGCGCGGAGGCATGGACGCGATGTTCTCAATCAGCCACGGCGACACGTTCAACTGCCCTGTCGAGATTGCAGAGGCGCGCTACGGCCTGACGGTCGTGCAGAAGGCGCTCGGCGAACGTCAGCGCATTGAGGGCATTCATGCCGGCGGACGCGGCGTGACGCTCGAATACGAGCTCAGGGGACCGGCAAGCCTCTCGGTTGGCTACACCCGGGCCAGGATACCGGTCTGGTCGGTGCCGGGTCTGCCGCCGGGCGGGCGGAACTCCATGCACATCCTGCGGGCTTCCGGCGAGCGCGAACACCACCGCTTCGTCAGCGGCGCGGTGCTTGATGCAGGAGACCGGGTTCTTGTCGAGACCGCCTCAGGTGGAAATGCGCCGGCCTGAAATCCGGAGGACGGCATCGTCGGCCAAGGCACGAGCACATACTTGCGTCTTCCAGGTCCGTCTTTCCGAGGTTCGCGAGAGACCTCCGGAATGCTGCAAGGATCTGCCGGCTGACCTGTTCCTGGC
>JAJEGW010000061.1 GCA_022819605.1 Silicimonas sp.
CCAGGCGGCATTGCCGCGCTCCTGCAAACGTTCCCACAGGATGTCCGAGCGCCGCCAGCCGGCGGCCCGTGCCGCCCGCCATTCGGAACTGCCAGCCTTAGATTCCGAGGTACGCCGCGCGAACATGTTCGTTGTCGTGCAGTTCGTCTGCCGGGCCTTCCAGGGCGAGTGACCCGGTTTCGAGGACATATGCGTAATCCGCAAGCTCGAGCGCCAGTTCCGCGTTCTGTTCGACGAGGATGACCGGCACGCCCTGAGCGTTGATTTCACCGATGATCATCGCAATCTCCTCGACGATCTTCGGAGCGAGACCCATGGATGGCTCGTCCATCAAGAGGAGCTTCGGTCCGGCCATGAGGGCGCGGCCGATCACCAGCATCTGCTGTTCGCCTCCGGACATGGTCTTGGCCAGTTGCGTGCGCCGTTCGAGAAGCAGCGGAAATCGACCGTAGACCGCATCGAGGTCCCGCGCGACCGCTTCGCTTTCCCGACGCAGGAACGCTCCTGTCCGGAGGTTTTCCTCGACGGTCAGGTCCGGAAAAATGCGACGTCCTTCCGGCACGTGGGCGATGCCCCGGGCGACGATCTGGTCGGGATCCAGGTGATCAATCCGTTCTCCGGCGAAATGGATCTCGCCTTCGCGGAGCCTTGCCAGGCCAGAAATCGCTCGCAGGGTCGTCGTCTTCCCCGCGCCGTTGCTTCCGATTATGGTGACGATCCGGCCGTCCGGAACGTTGAGCGAAATGTCGCGGATCGCCGATACCTTGCCGTAGGTAACGGCCACGGCTCTCAGCTCAAGCAACATGGCGCGCACCCCCGAGGTAAGCCTCGATGACGTCCGGGTGGTGACGGATTTCCTGCGGGCTGCCCTCGGCGAGAAGCCGTCCGAAACTCATGCAGGTGATCCGGTCGCAGAGTCCCATGATCGCGTGCATGTCGTGCTCGACGAGGAGAATCGTGACCCCGGTGTTCCTGAGCTTGACCATCAGTTCCATCATCCGGCCGGTCTCTTCCGGGTTCATTCCCGTGAAGGGTTCGTCGAGAAGCACCACGTCGGGGCGCGCGGCCAGCGCAACCGCCATGCCAAGCGCCCGCTGATGACCATGGGGAAGATCGCCCGCCAGCTCTTCGGCCAGTCCGGACAGGCCGAAGAAATCAAGCGCTTCCTCCGCTCGGGCGCGGGCCGCGCGGCGGTTTGCCTTGTCCACGCCTGCCATCGCCGCGAAAATGTTTGGCGGGAAACTCATGTGTGTGCCGATCAGCGCGTTTTCCAGGACCGAGAGTTCGGCGAAGAGCGTCGAGTGCTGAAAGGTCCGAACGACACCGCGCCGGGCGACTTCGTACATCCTGAGCCCGGATATCGTTTCGCCGCGCAGCCGGACCTCGCCGCCGGTCGGTTTGTAGAAACCCGATACGACGTTGAAGGTGGTCGTCTTGCCCGCGCCGTTCGGACCGATCAACCCGTGAATCGCGCCGCGCTCGACCTTGAACGAAAGGCCGTCGATCGCCGTCAGCCCTCCGAAGCGCATGGTCAGGTTGTCAATCTCGAGAACGGGCGGGGCCATCTGTCACGCTACTCCGTTGCCTCGGTTTCGCCGACCTTCTTTTTCCTCGCGTTTCGCCAGGAAAGCGCGCCACGGACGAGGCTCTCGAGACCCTTGGGCATGAACAGCACCGACAGGATCAGGATGAGCCCGTATATGAGCGGCCGCATCTGCTCGAATCCCGCTTCGCGCAGGACGATCTCGTTGAGAATGGTGAGAACCACGCAGCCGAGGATCGGCCCGTAGAACGTTGCGGTTCCGCCGACGATCGTCCAGGTCAACACGAACACCATCTGCTCCACGTCAAAGCTGTTCGGATTGATGGTGCCGATGTAATGTGCCAGAAGCGCGCCCGACAGCCCCGCGAATCCCGAGGCGAGAACAAAGGCGAGCGTGCGGTAAGCCCGTACGTTCACGCCGGACGCCTCAGCGAGCTTGTCCTGCCAGTGGACCGCGTGGAAGGTGAGGCCGACGGGTGAGCGCTCGATCCTCCACATGACCCAGAGCGACACCCCGACCACGGCTAGGGCAAAGTAGTAGTAGCTGATCGGTTCGAAGAAATCGAAGGCATAGATGCCGATGTCGAAATCCGGCATCGGATCGATCTTCTTTATGCCCTTTGGACCGCCAAATGGCTCCCGGAACCGCTTCCAGAGCAGCCGTATGATCTCTCCGGCGGCGAAGCTTCCGATCAGGAAGTAGAAGCCCTTCATGCGGAACAGCGGGAAACTGAGAGCCAGCGCGACCATTGCCGCAGTGACGGCCCCGAGAAGCATCGAGGCTGGCACGTAGATGCCGAGGCGCTTGGACAGCAGCGCCGATGCATAGGCCCCGACTCCCATGATCACCACGTGGCCGAGCGACCACTCGCCGGTGAGGGTAAGGAGCCTGTAGGACGCGACGACCAGGACGTTGATGGTCAGGAAGACCAGGATTTCCTGCTGCGAGAAGCTCAGCGCATGGGGCAGCGCGAGCAGGACTGCCCCGAATCCGAGAAGCGCCGCTAGATTTGTCACCCGACTATGCACGATCCGTCGATCCGAACAGCCCGGTAGGCTTGACGATCAGCACGATCAGCAGCAGCAGCAGACCGACGATGTCCGCGATGACCCCGTCGAAGAAGGTTGTGACGAAGGTGTGGACGAAGGCATAGGCGACGGCCACGATGACGGCGCCCTCGAGCGATCCGATGCCGCCGACGATGATCACGATGAAGGCGGTGACGATGACAGAATGGCCCATGTGCGGGTTGACCGAAATCAGGGGCGCGGTCAGGGCGCCTGCGACACCCGCGAGGGCCGCGCCGATGAACATCGCGATTCGAGCGGTCTGGTTGATCGAGATTCCCTGCAGTGCCGCCGCTTCCGGATCCTGGGCACTGGCCCGAAGCGCCCAGCCGAAGCGCGTCTTCTTTAGGAACGCCCAAAGGCTTGCGAGGAGGAGCACGGCAGCGAGGATCACGGCCAGCCTGAAGACGGGAAGCCTGACCTTTTCGCTGATGACAATGACGTCCTGGGTTACGGGCGGCACATGTTCCATGCGCACGCCGAATCCCATGGACACCAACGCCTGCAGGATCATCAGGAAGCCGATCGAGGCGACGAGCCCGCCTAGCGGATTGTCTCGGAGCGGTCGAAAGAACGCCCGTTCCATGCCGAGACCGACAATGCCGACGAAGATCATCCCGACCGCCACCGCAACCAGGTACGGGAGGTTCCAGTCCGCGTAGACCGCGACGATCGCGTATGCGCCCAGCATGAAGAGCTCGCCATGGGCAAAGTTGATCACCCCCATGACGCCAAAAATCAGGACTAGGCCGACGGCCACGAGCGCCGTGTAGCTGGCGGCATAAAGGGCGTTCAGCCCGGTCTGCGCGAGAAGTTCAACCATCGTCCTGCAGCAGGTTCAGTCCGGAGTTTCGGGCGGTGCGCAGGGAGAAACGCACCGCCCGTGGGGATATCGCAGAGCGATGTTGCGCGAAATCCGCCTTAAGCTCGCTGATCCCACATCTGCCCGTAAGCGGACATGTGCTTCTTCAGCAGCTCACCGTGCTTGGCATACCATTCGGGAATCGAGCGGAATTCCTTGATCGTCGCCTTGCCGCCCTCGATGACGACGACGGGCCAATTGCCGACGAGGGCGTTGTCGATCCCGAACAGGTCCTCGCCCCACCAGTCCGCTTCGCCGAAGGCGTGGAGACCGGTGCCTCCCTCCTTCATCGCTGCGAGGACGGCGTCCGGTTCGGCCGAGCCTGCCTTTTCCGCACCTGCCTTCCAGAGATCCATGATCGAGGCGTACTCCCAGCTCACGGCTCCCCACTGGTCGGCTCCGTAACGAGAGGCATACTCCGCGTAAAACTCGTTCGGCATCTGGAAGTTGATGCTCTCGTCATTCAGCGCCGGATCGTCGAAGTCCGGGAACTGGAAGATGAAACCTTCCATGAATTCCTCGGAAGTCTTGGCAACGATCTGCTGGTAGAAGTCGGCGGTGCAGGAGATGATCTGTCCCCCGTAACCCTGCTGAAAGAGCTGCTCGCAGATCGGGTGGACGTAGTCCGCGTAACAGGTGTCGAGGCAGACGATGTCCGGATTGCCGGATATCAGGCGCGTCACCACCGGTGCGAAGTCCGTGGTTGCCGGATCAAAGAGCAGGGGGTCGTCCTGCATCTCGATGCCAGCCGCCTCGAACGCAGCCAGGTAGGTCGCAACCGAGGGCAGTCCGAGAGCATCGTCTTGGGCGCACATGACCGCGGTCTTCAGTTCCGGCATGTTGTCCGCCAGCCACTCGACGCCGGTCACATTGTAGATCGGGTGCACCTCGCACGGCGCGATCAGGGTCGTCGTGTCGGGTGAGAGATCCGATGGCAGCAGGGTCGAGAACAGCATGCCGGTCCTGTCGGCCACCGGTTGCGCACCTGGCCATGTGTCACCACCAAGCATCATGATGAACTTGACCTCGTCCTCGCGGATCAGCTTGGTCGCACCGGTCCGTGCCTTGGCCGGATCGTACTCGTTGTCGTAAGCCACGAACTCAACCGCGTGGGCCTCGCCTCCGATGTTGATGCCTCCGGCCGCGTTGATCCATTCGCCCCAGATCAGGCAACCGTCGAGGCCAGGCTTGCCCCACGCCGCCACGGGGCCGGTCAGGGGAGCGAGAAACCCGATCTTGACCACCTTGTCGGCCGCGAACGCCGTTCTCGGCAGGACCGCCGCTGCTGCTGCGGACCCCGCTATAGCCGCACCAGAACCCAGCAGTCTGCGGCGGGTAAGGCCGTCTTTGAACATCTTGGCAACCATCTTGTTTCCTCCTAGTTCTTTGACTTGTCAGCCGTGTCGGCTTCGTGCCTTGCGAGAATCGTCATGTCATGTCTTCATTGCCTGCCTAACCACATCTATACCAAATCATTCATTCCGAATGGCATTCTCCAGAAGCGTAGACATAATCTGCGCCAATTTCAAGCAAAGTTAATCCAATGTGATAGAAAAGGTTTAATCGTGGATCAGAATTGGTCAAATCGACTTGTCCAATTTTGGCTGCGGCATCACAACATGCCGTGTCAGCGAACGTTCGACGGGATCGCCCTCGCGGGCGTTGCGGCAAGGTCATGACCGCAGGATTTGGTCCGGATCCCAAGGGCTAAGAGCGAATTCTCGGTTGGGGACGGCTGCTCGGCCTGCAGGCCCGGCGCTTCCCGCGCGCACCTCGACGAGGTCGCGTTACAGCGCGGGCTCAAGTTCCGGGCCAAGACCAGGGAGCCTGTCAAAGTATGTCGCCCCGTGCCGCCTCCAGTTCCACCGAAACACGAACTCGTCCCGGTGATTCTGGAAGTGCATCCCCGGCAGGTCGTGGATCCGGAGTGCGTCCGGCAAGCGGAAATTTCCCGCCGCGCAGCGGTCCATTCCGCCTGTTTCTGCCCGCGTGTTCCCAAGGTCGGAACATGATCCCAAGGCGCATGTCAGCACATCAAGGGCAGTTGCCAATGCACTCACCCTAGATCGGGGCCGTTCCAAGGCACCGCCTTGTCGAGAAGGCGGCCCCCGCTTTCGCGGAGGCCAGTTCACTTATGGCAATGAACCGATACGCGTCAGTTCAGTGCGGCATCCGTGATCACGTGCGTCCAGGCCGAGTCACCCGGATCGGCCGTGATCACCGGATCCGAACCGCCCGCAAGAAGCGTGTCGACCGTGCGCTGGAAATCGGCGGGAACTAGAGAGCCGTTGGAGCCGGCCGTCAGCTTGGCGATTTCCCCCATCATGCGCTTCTGGTGCTTTTCGGTCTGGGCGCCCGTCTCGTCATACTCCAGCACGATCAGGGCGGCCTCATCCGGGTTGTCTTCGGCGTATTTCCAGCCCTTCATCGAAGCGCGGACGAAACGCACGAGCTTGTCGACCTCGCCCGGGTCGCTCAGCTTGTCTTCCTTGACGTATAGGCCATCTTCCAGCGTCGCCACGCCCTGGTCCTCGTACTTGAAGACCACCAGGTCGTCGGCGCTCAACCCCGCATCGATGACCTGCCAGTACTCGTTGTAGGTCATGGTCGAGATGCAGGCCGCCTGACCCTGAAGGATCGGGTCGACATTGAAGCCCTGCTTGAGGACCTCGACGCCGTCCGAGCCGCCCTCGGTCGGAATGCCAAGCTGGCTCATCCAGCTCAGGAACGGAAACTCGTTGCCGAAGAACCAGACGCCCAGGGTCTTGCCCTTGAAATCGTCCGTCGTGGCCACGCCCGCATCCTTGCGGCAGGTCAGCATCATGCCAGAGGACTTGAATGGCTGCGCGATGTTGACAAGCGGCAGGCCCTTTTCGCGTGCGGCAAGTGCCGCCGGCATCCACTCGACGGTCACGTCCGCCCCGCCGCCGGCAATCACCTGGGTCGGCGCGATGTCCGGCCCGCCGGGCTTGATCGTGACGTTCAGGCCTTCCTCCTTGTAGTAGCCGTTTTGAAGCGCCACGTAGTAGCCTGCAAACTGCGCTTGCGTCACCCACTTGAGCTGCAGCGTCAGGTCGTCGAGAGCAAAGGTCTGCGTCCCGACCAACGCCAGCGCCATCGCGCCGGCAAATACTCGTTTCTTCATGGCTTCTCTCCTCTCAGCCGTTGTTGTCATCGTTGCGATGGGTGCCAGAAAGTCACCCAACGTTCCACGAGCGTGACCGCTCCGTAGAACAGGGTTCCGGCCAATGCGGCCACCGCTATCTCGGACCAAACCATGGCCAGCTCCAACGTGCCGACCGAAGTGGAGATCCGAAATCCCATTCCCCGCGTGGGCGAACCGAAATACTCGGCGACGATTGCGCCGATCAAGGCGAGCGTCGTCGCGATCTTGAGACCGTTGAACACGAACGGCATGGCCGCCGGCAACCGCAGCTTCAGAAGCGTCTGCCAGTAGCTCGCCGAGTAGGTTCGCATCAGGTCGCGTTGCATTGCCGCCGTGTCCGCAAGTCCCTGCACGGTGTTCACGAGAATCGGAAAGAACACCATGACGACCACCACCGCGGCCTTGGACTGCCAATCGAAGCCGAACCAGTTGACCAGGATCGGCGCGATTCCCACGATGGGCAGGGCAGCCACGAAATTGCCGATCGGAAGCAGTCCGCGCCGCAGGTACGGCGAGCGATCGATTGCGAGCGCGACCGCGAAGGCTGCGAGACAACCGATCACGTAACCGGAAATCGCGCCCTTCAGCGCCGTTTGACGAAAGTCGATCCAGAGCGTGCCGGTCTCGGCGGCAAACGTCTCGGCAATGACCGTCGGCGCAGGCAGGATCACCTGCGACACGTCCAGACCGCGCACCACGAGTTCCCAGATCGCCAGCACGGACAGGCCGAACACCACCGGCACCGCGACCCGACCTGCGTAGGAAGCCGCCAGCGACGATCCCGCGATGCGCATGTTCAGCCACCACGCAGCCATCCAAAGCACGAGTGCCGCGAGCACAAGCGTCATGACCAGACCTCCGCAGAAACGCGGGGGGCGGCACCTCCATCCACGCCTCGCGACATGCACCGTGTCTTTCGGCGCTTTGATGAAGTCCCGCTGGGCGGATCCGACACAGCCCTGATCGAGGCAGTTGCAGTTTGCGCCAAATTGCCCCGCGACAGGGTCGGCAAGGCTGCGAATTCCGGTGTCATGGACGGCGCACGAATCATCTCGCGTATCCCATGCGTTGAAGGGCCAGCGACTGCAGCACCGCGACGATGCTCACAAGAGCGCCCGCGAGGCAGGCCGCCGCGATAAGGGCGGACCAGATCATGAGCGGGTTGCCGAACTGATCGCCGATCAGGATGCGCGCGCCGAGTCCCTGGATCGCGCCGGTGGGCAATTCGCCCACGATCGTGCCAACCAAGGCCGCCGCGATCCCGACCTTGAGCGACGTGAAGAGATAGGGGACCGAAGCAGGCAGCCGCAGCTTCCAGAATGTCTGTCCGGCACTCGCGGAGTAGGTCTTCATCAGGTCGATCTGCATCGGTCCGGGCGACCTAAGCCCCTTGACCATGCTTACCAGCACCGGGAAGAAACAGAGGTATGCCGAGATGATCGCCTTCGGCACCGTGCGGCCCTCCACACCCAAGGTCGCCAGCACGACGATGATCATCGGAGCGATCGCGACGATCGGGATCGTCTGGCTGATGATGGCCCAAGGCATCAGGCTCATGTTCGCGGTTCTCGAATACACGATCGAAACCGCCATCCCGATGCCGACCACCGTGCCAAGAGCGAACCCCCAAAGCGTTGACTGCAACGTGATCCAGCCGTGGAAGACCAGCGAGCGTTTCGACGTGACCTTGGTGTCGAGCACGGTCTTCTTCAGTTCCGCGGCAACCTGGTGCGGTGCCGGCAAGCGCGGGCGGTCCTGATCCATCGTGTCTGCGACCAGGTCCAAGAAGGTCAGCTCCTGGCCCGCGCGTTCTGCCTGGGAGACTGCCCAGCCGGCGTTCATCGGCACCACCGCCACGTACCAAATCGCAAGAATCGCGGTGAGCACCGCCAGGATCGGCAGGATCCGGTTCATGCACCGCCCTCCCCGGCAACGGCTTTGCCGCGCGACCGCGATGGCGGCAGCTTAACGAAGCCATGCACGAACAGTTCATTCTCCATAGGAATGCCCCGCTCTCAACCCCTTGCGAATGCGCTGCGCGACTTCCAGGAATTCGGGCGTGTCGCGGATGTCCAGCGGACGCTCTCTCGGCAGCGGATTGTCGATGATGTCCGTTATTCGCCCGGGACGGGGCGACATGACGACGACTCTCGTCGAAAGATAGACCGCCTCCGGAATCGAATGGGTCACGAAACCAATGGTCTTCCCGGTATGATCCCAAAGTCTCAGGAGCTGTTCGTTGAGGTGATCCCGCACGATTTCGTCAAGCGCCCCGAAGGGCTCGTCCATCAGGAGTATGTCGGCGTCAAAGGCGAGCGCCCGGGCAATGGAGGCCCGTTGCTGCATGCCGCCCGATAGCTGCCACGGATGCTTGTTCTCGAAGCCCGACAGTTCCACCAGTTCAAGTACGCGATTGACCCGGTCAGCCATCTCCGACCTGGAATAGCCCATGATTTCGAGGGGCAGGCGGACGTTTCCGGCTATCGTCCGCCAAGGGTAGAGACCTGCCTCCTGGAACACGTAGCCGTATGCCCGGTCTCGGCGCGCCTCGTCCGGACTCGTGCCATTGACCCGAACTTCGCCGCCCGTCGGCGTCTCAAGCCCCGCCACCACGCGCAGGAACGTCGTCTTGCCGCATCCGGACGGTCCGATGAACGATACGAACTCGCCCTTGCCGATCTCCAGCGTGACATCCCGCAACGCCTGAATCGAGCCGTCTCCGGTCTCGAATGTCAGGTCGAGATTTCTTGCCTCTATGACGGCAGCCTGTGACACTCCCGGTCCTCCGCCCCGAATCTCAGACCCCGCTCGCAGGAATGCCGGCCCGTTCGACGGGACGTGGCGCGGTCAGTTCCTTCCAGGACGAGAGCGCCCTGTTTACCGGCGTGACGGGTTCACGACGGACGAATTCGCCATGGCCTTCCTTGGTCCTGATTTCGCCGTCATGAACCGCGACATGACCGCGAGTCAGCGTGAAACGCGGCAGGCCCTTGACGTGCTTGCCCTCGAACACGTTGTAGTCGATGGCAGATTGCTGCTTGTCGGCGCTGATGGTCTTTTCCTTCTCCGGATCCCAAACGACAATGTCGGCATCCGCACCGACAAGAATCGCGCCCTTCTTCGGGTAGCAGTTCAGGATCTTCGCGATGTTCGTCGAGGTCACGGCCACGAATTCGTTTGGCGTCAGTCGTCCCGTGTTGACCCCGTGCGTCCAGAGCATCGGCATCCTGTCTTCCAGCCCTCCGGTGCCATTCGGGATCTTGGTGAAGTCGCCGACTCCGTAGCGCTTCTGCTCGGTCGTGAATGCACAGTGATCGGTCGCGACGACCGAAAGCGAACCGCTTTGCAGGCCGGCCCAGAGCGAATCCTGATGCTTCCTGTTCCGGAAGGGCGGCGACATCACCCGGCGCGCGGCGTGATCCCAGTCCGCGTTGAAATACTCCGATTCGTCCAGCGTAAGGTGCTGGATCAGCGGCTCGCCCCAGACCCTCTTGCCCTGCTGCCGCGCGCGCCGGATCGCTTCATGCGCCTCCTCGCAGGAGGTGTGGACGACATAGAGCGGCAGGCCCGCCATGTCGGCGATCATGATCGCGCGGTTCGTGGCCTCGCCCTCGACCTGCGCGGGACGGGAATAGGCATGCGCCTCCGGCCCGGTATTCCCCTCTGCCATCAGCTTGGCTTGCAGCTCCGCCACGACATCGCCGTTTTCGGCATGCACCAGCGCTATGCCGCCAAGTTCGGCAAGCCGCTTGAACGACGCATACATCTCGTCGTCGTTCACCATCAACGCGCCCTTGTAAGCCATGAAGTGCTTGAAGGTCGTAATGCCTTCCTTCTCGATCACCGTGGCCATCTCGTTGAAGACTTGTTCGCCCCACCACGTCACCGCCATGTGGTAGGAATAGTCGCAATTGGCCCGTGTCGACTTGTTGTGCCACATGGCCAATGCGTCGTGCAGACCCTGTCCGGGCGACGGCAAGGCGAAGTCGACAACCATCGTGGAGCCGCCGGACAATGCCGCGCGCGTGCCGGATTCGAAGTCGTCCGAACTGTAGGTTCCCATGAACGGCATTTCGAGATGCGTGTGCGGGTCGATGCCTCCAGGCATCACGAAGCAGCCGGTGGCATCGAGTTGCTCATCGCCCTTCAGGCCGTCACCGATCTCGACGATTTGGCCGCCGTCGATCAGGACGTCCGCCTTGTATGCAAGGTCATGGGTAACGACAGTGCCGTTCTTGATTGCTGTGGTCATCTTGTCCTCTCCGTTGATGGGCGCTCGGCTCCTTCGTCACGATTCGGCACTGCGATCCAGGAAAGGCCAAACGCCCTGGTCCGACCTTCCCGGTCACTGAACGAAACTCTCCGCCACGGCGCACGTTGCTGCGGTCCGCAGCCTCCGCGACCGTCCCACGCCTCTGCCGGCATCCCCGTCGTGCGCCGTTCGCGAACTCTTTCACCTGCTCCCGTCGAGGCGGGCCCTCTCAGACCCCTCACTCCACGATCTCCGCCACATCGACCACGGCATGAAACAGCACGTCAGCGCCGGCCCGAGCCCATTCGGGGGAAATCTCCTCCGCCTCGTTGTGGCTCAGCCCGTCCACGCAGGGACACATCACCATCGCCGTTGGGGCCACGTCGTTGATCCAGCAGGCGTCGTGACCGGCACCGCTGACGATGTCCGCGTGACTGTACCCAAGTCGATCGGCAGCATCACGAATTGCATTGACGCAGTTCTCGTCAAAGGCCGGCGGGTCGAACTGGCCGACGATTTCGCATTCAAACCCGGTTCCGATGCCCTCGCAGAGTTTCGGCGCCCGATCCATGAACTCGTCGACCATGGCGTTGAGCTTGTCCAGGAGATGCGTGCGCATGTCCACGGTGAACACCACCTTCCCCGGGATGATGTTGCGGCTGTTTGGATAAACGTCGATATGGCCGATCGCGCCGACAGCATTCGGCTGATTCGCCATGGCAATCTCGTGCACGAGTTCGGTCACAAGGGCCAGCCCGCGCCCCGCATTCCTGCGCATGCGCATTGGGGTCGAGCCCGTATGGCTCTCATTTCCGGTAATCGTGCATTCGATCCAGCGAAGCCCTTGCCCATGGGTAACGACGCCGATGTCCTTCCCTTCCGCCTCCAGAATGGGTCCCTGCTCGATATGAAGCTCGAAGAAGGCTTTCATCTTCCGGTCACCGACCGGCTCGTCGCCCTTCCATCCGATGCGCTCCAGCTCGTCGCCGAATCGCTTGCCTTCCGCGTCCACGCGGTCATAGGCCCAGTCGCGGTCATGCTTGCCCGCAAAGACACCCGAGGCCAGCATGGCCGGGGCGAAGCGCGTGCCCTCCTCGTTGGTCCAGTTGGTCACGACGATGGGATGGCGGGTCCTGACGCCAAGGTCATTCAGCGTCCTGACGATTTCCAGGCCGCCCAGCACGCCCAGAACGCCGTCGTACTTGCCCCCTGTAGGCTGCGTGTCGAGATGGCTTCCGACATATACGGGCAATGCGTCCGGATCGGCGCCCTCGCGACGGGCGAACATGTTGCCCATCTCGTCGACACCCATCGCGCAGCCGGCCTCTTCGCACCAGCGCTTGAACAGCGCGCGTCCCTCGCCGTCTTCGTCGGTCAGGGTCTGGCGGTTGTTGCCGCCGGCAACGCCGGGGCCGATCCTGGCCATTTCCATTATCGCGTCCCAGAGACGCTCCCCGTCTATCCTGAGGTTTTCCCCCGGTGCCGCCATGGCCACGCTCCCTCCTGTCCACCCCCCAGTTGCCGGAGAGTTTGACCAATTGGTCAGGATCACGCTACCATGGAGCGACGCGCAGTCAAGGATTTCGGTACGCTTCGCATCACGGAAGACGGTATGGCCATGCCAGAAACATCCGCACGGACGCGGATACAGGAAAAGAACATCAGCACCATCCTGGATGCGGCGCTGGAAGTGTTTTCGGGAGCGGGGTTCCGTGGCGCGACACTGGACCAGATTGCTCGCGCAGCCAGCCTTTCGAAGCCCAACCTGCTCTACTACTTCAAGTCCAAGGAAGCCATCCACCGCGCGCTCCTGTCCGCGCTTCTCGATGCCTGGCTAGCCCCCCTTCGCACGCTGGATTCCGGCGGCGAGCCCGTTGACGAAATTGTCCGATACGTCATGCGCAAGCTCGACATGGCCCGCGAACTGCCTCGCGAAAGCCGCCTGTTCGCGAACGAGATCGTTCAGGGTGCCCCGCACATACTCGACATCATTGAGGGACCGCTGAAGGTGCTGGTCGACGAAAAGGCATCGCTGATCCGCAAATGGGCGGCCGAGGGCCGAATTGCCGAGGTGGACCCCTATCACCTGATCTTCTCGATCTGGGCCACGACGCAGCACTACGCGGACTTTGACGCGCAGGTGCGCGGCATTCTCCGGCCCGAGCGCGATCGGCATTTCGACGATGCCGCAAGGTTTCTCACGCATCTATACCGCACGGCGCTGACTCCGGATTGACCGGACCTGCCTCCGCATGCCCAGTCGGCGACAAGCGTTTCGTCACTCGGCTGCGCAGGCGCCCGGATTGTTGGGATGCGTCGTCCAGTTGGCGTAGTCTGCAACGACGTTCTGGCCGGTGCGGAGGTCGACGGCACCGGGTGCGAGCTCTTCCATGGTGATGCAGTCTTCCACCGGGCAGACATTGACACACAGGTTGCAGGCCACGCATTCCTCGTCGATGACCTCGAACCTTCTCTCTGGATTCATCGCGATCGCCTGGTGCGACGTGTCCTCGCATGCCGCGAAGCACCGCCCGCAGCCAATGCAGAGATCCTGGTCGATCCGGGCCTTGGTCACGTAGTTCAGGTTCAGGTACTGCCAGTCAGTGAAGTTCGGCACCGCGCGACCCACGACGTCATCGACCGATGCATGGCCCTTCTCGTCCATCCAGTCGCCGAGACCCGAGATCATTTCCTGAACGATCTTGAAGCCGTAGGTCATGGCAGCCGTGCAGACCTGCACGTTGCCCGCGCCGAGCGTCAGGAACTCGGCCGCATCGCGCCACGTCGTCACGCCACCGATGCCGGAGATGGGCAGCCCCTCCGATTCGGAATCACACGCGATCTGCGCAACCATGTTGAGCGCAATGGGCTTTACTGCAGGGCCGCAGAATCCGCCATGCGTGCCCTTGCCGTCGATGGACGGCTCGGGGCTGTACGTATCGAGATTCACGGACGTGATCGAAGACACGGTGTTGATCAGCGACACGGCATCCGCTCCGCCCGACTTGGCCGCTCGCGCCGGATACCGGATGTCGGTGATGTTGGGCGTCAGCTTCACTATCACCGGCATGCGGGTATTCTGCTTGCACCAGCGCGTTACCATCTCGATGTAGTCGGGCACCTGACCGACGGCGCTGCCCATGCCGCGCTCGCTCATCCCGTGCGGGCATCCGAAATTCAGCTCGATGCCGTCGGCACCGGTGTCCTCCACGAGCGGCAGGATCGTCTTCCATGCATCCTCGACGCAGGGCACCATCAGCGACACGACGACGGCGCGGTCCGGATAGTCTCGCTTGACCGTCTTGATCTCCTGCAGGTTGGTTTCGAGCGGGCGATCGGTGATGAGCTCGATGTTGTTCAGGCCCAGCAGGCGCCGGTCGGCACCCCAAACCGCGCCGTAGCGAGGCCCGTTGACGTTGACGATGGGCGGCCCTTCCTCGCCGAGGGTCTTCCAGACCACCCCTCCCCAACCGGCCTCGAAGGCACGGCGGACGTTGTATTCCTTGTCCGTGGGCGGCGCCGATGCCAGCCAGAACGGGTTGGGCGATCTGATTCCGACGAATTCGCTTGCCAGGTTGGCCATGACTTTCCTCCCTTCGGGGCTCAGCCCGATTCAATCCCTTGACGTGGCATCTCATTTGCGGTGCCCGTGCCGGCACGGATTGCCTTGTGGATGTCTTCCGCCGCGTCGCGACCTTCAGCCACCGCCGTCACCGTCAGGTCGTCGCCACCCGTGGCGCAGTCGCCGCCGGCCCACACTCCGTTGAGCGAAGTGCGTCCGGATTCGTCGACCTTGATCTTGCCGCCTTCGATTTGAAGCGCGCCCGGCCCATCCTCCAGCTTCTGACCTATGGCCATGAACACCTGGTCGGCAGCCAAGCGGAAGGTCTCGCCGGTGCCGTCGAGGCCGTTCGGGCCATCGCGCGTATACTCGAATTCCGCCTCCTGCACCGCGCCGTTACCGACAACGCGCACCGGCTGTGCACTGGTGACGATGCGCACTCCCTTCGAGGTTGCGAGATCCTGCTCGTAGCGGCTCGCCGACATACGGTCCCGTCCACGGCGGTAGACGATGGTAACGGTTTCAGCGCCAAGAAGTCTCGATTGAACAGCGACGTCAATCGCGGTCATGCCCCCGCCGACCACGACGACGTTGCGGCCAATGGCGAGATTGGACAGGTCTTCCGCCTGCCGCAGATCTGCGATGAACTCGACCGCGTCGTCAACGCCTTGCAGATCCACTCCCTCGATCTGCAGCGCATTCACTCCGGCAAGCCCAATGCCCAGGAAGACCGCGTCGTGGTCCTTGATCAATGCATCGAGATCAAGCCCGCCTGATAGGCGCGCGCCCTGCTCCACCTTGATTCCCCCGATGCCGAGCAGCCATTCGACCTCGGCCTGGGCAAATCCGTCGACCGTCTTGTAGCTGGCGACGCCGTATTCGTTCAGCCCGCCCGGCCTTGACCTTGCATCGAAGACAACAACCTCATGGCCGTACATTGCCAGCCTATGGGCACATGCCAGCCCCGCCGGACCTGCACCGACCACGGCAACCCGCTTGCCGGTATTCTCGGCGCGCCCGTAGGGATGACTGTCCCTGGCCATCATTGTGTCAGTGGCAAATCGCTGAAGCCGCCCGATCTCGACGGGCCGACCCTCGGCCATTTCGCGCACGCAGGCTTCTTCACAGAGCGTTTCCGTCGGACAGACACGTGCACACATGCCGCCGAGAATGTTCTGGTCAAGGATTGTCCTGGCAGCAGCTTCTGGGATGCCCGTGGCGATCTGTCGGATGAAGAGCGGAATGTCGATTGTGGTCGGACAGGCAGTCACGCACGGTGCGTCGTGACAGAAATAGCAGCGGTCTGCTGCCACCAGCGCTTCATGCTTGTCGAGCGGCGGATGCAGGTCAGCGAAGTTCCGGTCAAGCGCCTCTGATGAAAGGCGTCCGGCGGCAATTCCAGGCGTTAACGGATTGTTGGCCATGTGGCAGGCTCCGTCGCGATTTGTCTCACGCGGTACAGAATGCCACACTCAGAGATTTTATCAATTGGTAAATTTTTTGGACCGTTCGGTCAGGACGACTTGCCCCAAATTGACTCTGCTTCGACAGGTTTCGCGCAATCCATGCACGATGCAATGCGCCCGAACTTTCAGCACATCCCGAGGTTACTCCATGGCCCTTTCGATCTGACCAGTCCCTTGCGGCCAGACCCGCACAACCGCCGCCAGGGATTGATGCCTGGCCGCGGCGGTCCCCGGCACAGGAATGAACCGGAAGCGACGGGTGGCAAGGGACGGTTTTTCCACAAGAATCCGCGCCCAGCTTGTCCACGGCATTTCCTCGGTCCATTTCTGATGCGCGAAGCGTACGAGGGCCCTTCGGTGCATCGTGACAGACGTTTCACGCGGGCACTGGGACTCTAGAAGAGACCTTCGATCTCACCCGCATCGTTGAGGCAAATGGACTCGGCTGCCGGAACGCGCGGCAGGCCCGGCATCGTCATGATCTCGCCGCAGATTACGACGATGAACCCGGCGCCGGCCGAAAGGCGCACTTCCCGTACCGGAAGGCTGTGGCCCGTTGGAGCGCCGCGCCGACTGGGATCCGTCGTGAATGAATACTGGGTTTTTGCCATGCATACCGGCAAGCTTCCATAGCCCTGATCTTCCCAGAGCTTGAGCTGGTCCCGTATCTTCTGATCGGCCAGCACCTCGTCGGCACGGTAGATGCGCTTAGCGACCGCTTCGATCTTCTCGAAAAGGGGCATCTCGTCGGCATACAGCGGCGCATACTGCGACTCCGTCTGATCGATTGTTTCGACAACCTTCTGCGCCAGGTCGGACGAGCCCTTCGAACCATCGGCCCAGTGCCTGGACACCACCGCTTCCGAGCCATGCCCTTTCACGTAGTTCACCACTTCCTGCACTTCGGCATCCGTGTCCGCCACGAAATGATTGATCGCAACAACGGCAGGAACGCCAAACTGCTTGATGTTCTCGAGGTGCCGTCCCAGGTTGGCGCATCCCTTGCTGACGGCCTCTACATTTTCCTTGCCGAGATCGTTTCTTTCCACGCCCCCGTTCATCTTCAGGGCACGCACGGTAGCAACGATGACGACCGCCGCAGGCTTGAGGCCGGCCTTGCGGCACTTGATGTTGAGGAACTTCTCGGCACCCAGATCCGCGCCGAAACCCGCTTCCGTCACGACGTAGTCCGCAAGCTTGAGCGCGGTCGTGGTCGCGATGACCGAATTGCATCCATGAGCGATGTTCGCGAACGGCCCGCCGTGAACGAATGCCGGATTGTTTTCCAGCGTCTGCACGAGATTCGGCTGCATCGCATCCTTCAGGAGCACCGTCATCGCGCCGTCGGCCTTGATGTCGCGGCAGAATACCGGCGAGCGATCACGGCGATAGGCAACGATCATGTCGCCGAGGCGCTTCTGCAAGTCCTTGAGATCCGTGGCCAGGCAAAGGATCGCCTTGACCTCGGACGCCACCGTGATGTCAAATCCGCCCTCTCGCGGGAATCCGTTCGCCACGCCTCCAAGCGACAGGGTCACCTGCCTCAGGGCACGGTCGTTCATGTCAACGACGCGACGCCATGCAACACGGCGAACGTCGATGTCCTGCGCATTGCCCCAGTAGATGTGATTGTCGATCATCGCGGACAGCAGCGAGTGCGCAGAGGTGATGGCGTGGAAATCACCGGTGAAATGGAGATTCATGTCTTCCATCGGAACGACCTGCGCATGGCCGCCACCCGCCGCTCCGCCCTTCATTCCGAAGTTGGGCCCGAGCGAGGCCTCGCGAATGCAGATCATCGCCTTCTTGCCAATGGCGTTCAGACCGTCGCCGAGACCGACGGTCGTCGTGGTCTTTCCCTCTCCGGCGGGCGTCGGGTTCACGGCGGTGACCAGAACGAGCTTGCCGTCCCTGTTGCCCTTTACCGAGTTGATGAACTCTTGCGACACCTTGGCCTTGTCGTGGCCATATGGGAGGAGGTGCTGTGCCGGAATGCCCAGCCTGTCGGCTATTTCCTGTATTGGTTTCTTCTTTGCTGCACGCGCGATTTCAATGTCGGACATCGTAGCTTCCTGCTGAGTCAATGGTTGTGGATTTCATGTCTGGGTGGCCCGATCGAACAGGCGAAATCGGCCGAGACCGCATGCCGGCCGCCGCCGCCGCGCGGGGCTGGATCAAGGAGTTCCCCGGGCAACCAGCGCAGCGCACGACCTGCGTACCAAATGCGCTCCATGCCCAAATCGATCCTCCGCTCTTCATTCTGCCGCGATCGCCTCGACCGCCTCGACGCGTACCGCGGCGAACTTGAACTCGGGGATCTTTCCAAAGGGATCAAGCGAGGGATTCGTCAGGACGTTGGCGGCAGCCTCGACATAGGCAAACGGCACGAACACATTGCCTTCGGCAACCGTCCGGTCGGCGCGCGCCATGATCGTTATCGACCCCCGTCGGGTCGTCAATCGTACATAGTCACCAGCCCTGATTCCCAGTTCGCGCAACGTCTTCGGGTGCAGCGAGCAATTGGCTTCCGGTTCCACCGCATCAAGCACTTGCGCGCGTCGCGTCATCGAGCCCGTATGCCAATGCTCCAGCTGACGGCCCGTGATCAGGACGAAGGGAAAATCGTCATCCGGCAGTTCGTCCGGCGGAATCACCTTCGCAGGCGTGAATTTCGCGCGGCCGTCCGGCCTCGGGAAGCCGTCCCCGAAGACGATGGCCTGCCCGGGGTCCTCAGGCGACAGGGAAGGATAGGTGACCGCACCTTCCTTCTCGAGCCGATCCCAGGTGATGTTGTCCAGCGACTCCATGTTGAGCTTCATTTCCGTAAATACGTCCGAGGGGTGCTCGTAGGACCAGTCAAGGCCAAGGCGCTTGGCCAGCTCCACCACGATCCACCAGTCCTCCCTGGCATCGCCCGGCGGGGCGACCACCTGACGTCCCATCTGAACCTGGCGGTTGGTGTTGGTGACCGTGCCGTTCTTTTCGGTCCATGCCGAACTCGGCAGGATCACGTCCGCATAGTTCGCCGTCTCGGTCAGGAAGATGTCCTGCACCACGAGGTGATCAAGCTTGGCCAAGGCATCGCGGGCATGCTCGACGTCCGGGTCCGACATCGCCGGGTTTTCCCCCAGGACGTACATGCCGCGTATGTCGCCCTCGTGAATCGCGTCCATGATCTCGACAACCGTGAGCCCCTTTTCGTTCGAGAAGTCACCGGACTTCCAAACCGACGTGAAGGCCGAACGCACGCCGTCATCGGTGACGCTCTTGTAGTCCGGCAGGAACATCGGGATCAGGCCCGCATCCGAAGCGCCCTGCACGTTGTTCTGGCCCCGGAGCGGATGAAGCCCGGTGCCGGGACGGCCTACCTGCCCGCACATGAGAGCGAGCGAAATCAGGCATCGCGAATTGTCCGTGCCATGGATGTGCTGGGAAATCCCCATGCCCCAGAAGATCATTCCGGCCCGTGCCGTCGCAAAGGTGCGGGCAACATCGCGCAGGACGTCCGCCTCGATGCCGCAAGCCTCGGCCATCTTCTCTGGCGGAAAACCCTTCAGGTGCTCCTTCATCCCTTCCCAGTCTTCCGTGAACGCCTCGATGTACTGCCGGTCGTAGAGATTCTCTTCCACGATCGTCGACATGATCGCGTTCAGCATCGACACGTCCGCTCCCGGCTTGAACTGGAGCATGTGCGACGCGTGCCGCTTCAATCCCTGGCCCCGCGGGTCCATGACGATGAGCTTGCCGCCGCGTTTCGCGAACTGCTTGAAGTATGTCGCCGCGACGGGATGGTTTTCGGTCGGGTTGGCACCGATGACGATTGCCACGTCCGCGTTCTCGATCTCGTTGAACGTGGCGGTCACCGCACCACTGCCTACGTTTTCGAGCAGCGCCGCAACCGAGGATGCGTGGCAAAGCCGCGTGCAATGGTCGACGTTGTTGTGGCCGAATCCCTGCCGAATGAGCTTCTGGAAGAGATAGGCTTCCTCGTTCGAGCACTTGGCCGACCCGAAACCGGCGACATAGGTGTTTCTCTTGTCCCGAAGCCGGGCCATGCCGTCGGCGGCCACGTCCAGCGCCTCGTCCCAATCGGCCTCGCGAAAATGCGTCAGGACGTTCCCTGGATCGACGTTGAGCCCTTTTGCCGGCGCGTCGTCGCGACGGATCAAGGGCTTCGTCAGGCGATGAGGATGGTTGACGTAATCGAAGCCGAAGCGTCCCTTGACGCAAAGGCGGTTCTCGTTGGCCGGACCGTCGGCACCTTCGACATGGAGAATCCTGTCGTCCTTGACCTTGAACGAAATCTGGCAACCGACGCCGCAATACGGGCATACGCTCGCAACCTCCCGGTCGTAGTCATTGCTGTCGCCCTGAACCGTTGCGGGCAGCAGCGCGCCGGTCGGACAGGCCTGAACGCATTCGCCACATGCCACGCAGGTGGACCCGCCCATCGGATCGTCCTGATCAAAGACGATCCTTGCGTCATGGCCTCGACCGGCCATCCCGATGACGTCATTGACCTGCACCTCGCGGCAGGCACGCACGCAGAGATTGCAGTGGATGCACGCGTCAAGGTTGACGCGCATGGCTACATGGCTGTCGTCAAGCAGAGGAATCCGGCCCTTCTCAAGGGGCGGAAACCGGCTTTCTGCAACGCCGGTCGCATCCGCCATGTCGTGGAAATGCGAGGACCGGTCATGCGGCGCCTCCGGCTGGTCGGCCGCAAGCAGTTCGACCACGAGTCTCCGGGACTCTTCCGCACGACCTGAATTCGTTCGGACCACCATTCCCTCGGCAACGGGCCTTATGCAGGACGCGACGAGCGTCCGCTCCCCCTCGACTTCAACCATGCATGCGCGGCAGTTGCCGTCAGGCCGGTAGCCCGGCGAAGGCTTGTGGCACAAATGCGGAATCGTGAGGCCACGGCCATGCGCCGCTTCCCAGATCGTGGTTCCTTCCTCGACCGAAACCTCTTCCCCGTCCATGGTGAAACTGACGGTCATGAGACTGCTCCCGAACAGGATTGAGGGACATGCGGCCCGCTCCTCGATGGCCTGCAGCACGAATGCACGATGCCTGGGCAGGCGACCGGTTCCCGCCGCGAATCTCCGTTCCGGCCTCGCGTGGCACGAACCGCCCTCATATCTCGTCTCCAAAGTGTTTCATGACCAGCCGGATCGGGTTTGGCGCTGCCTGCCCGAGCCCGCAGATGGATGCGTCGGCCATGACCTGGCAAAGATCTTCCAGGAGATCCTGGTCCCAGGTTTCGCGCTCCATGAGCTTCACGGCCTTATCGCATCCCACGCGGCACGGGGTGCACTGTCAGCAGCTCTCGTCCTCGAAGAACTTCAGCATGTTCAGCGCCGCATCACGGGCCCTGTCCTTGTCCGAAAGGACAACCACCGCAGCGGATCCGATGAAGGTGCCGTGGGGCTGGAGCGTGTCGAAGTCCAGCGGAACATCGTCCAGCGCCGCCGGCAGCAACCCGGCGGACGGGCCCCCCGGCTGGTACGCCTTGAATTCGTGTCCGTCTGCCATGCCGCCGGCAGCCTCAATGACGTCGAGAATGGTGGATCCCGCCGGCAGCAGATACACACCGGGTTTTGCAACCCGTCCCGAGACGGAATAGCTGCGCAGGCCCTTGCGCCCGTTCTTTTCGGTCGCGTTCAGGCACTCCGGACCCTCGCGGCATACCCTCGCGACCCAGTGAAGCGTCTCGACGTTGTGCACGAGCGTCGGGCGCCCGAACACGCCCACTGCAGCAACAAAGGGCGGGCGATGGCGTGGCAGGCCGCGCTTGCCCTCGATCGACTCGATCATAGCGCTTTCCTCGCCACAGATATAGGCACCTGCCCCCCGCCGAAGATCGACGTAGTCCGGAGGCACGATGCCTTCGGCTTCGAGCTTGGCGATTTCGCGACGGAGGATCTCCAGGATTGCGGGGTATTCGTCGCGCATGTAGATGAAGCAGGTTTCAGCCTCGACGGCCCAGGCTGCAATCAGCATGCCTTCAAGGAAGAGATGCGGCGTGCGCTCTAGGTAGTAGCGGTCCTTGAAGGTGCCCGGTTCGCCTTCATCGCCGTTCACCGCCAGGTAGCGCGGCCCGGGATTGGCCCGGACAAAGCCCCATTTCTTGCCGCTCGGAAATCCCGCGCCGCCAAGCCCGCGAAGCCCGCTGTCTAGCACCTCCTGCTGCACGTCTTCCCAGCTGCCGCCGTCGCGCAATCTCAAGAGTGTCTCGTATCCGCCTGCTTCCCTGTAGGATTCGAAGTCCTCGTATTCGGGAATCCCGGCATGAGTCTGCCCAGCGGAAATTGCTGTCTGCACCTTTTCAAGCGTCGCATGGTCGATATGGCTGTGGCCCAGTTCGAGTGTCGGCGCGGTATCGCAGCGGCCCATGCAGGGCGCACGGACCACGCGCACCCTGGATGCATCGAGACCCTCTTCCAAGGCCCGCCTGAGCTGTTCCGACCCGGCCAGTTCGCAGGACAGTGAATCGCAGACCCGCACGGTCAGCTCCGGCGGCGGAACCTCGCCCTCCTTCACAATGTCGAAATGGGCGTAGAATGTCGCAACTTCGTACACTTCCGTCTGAGCCAGCCGCATCTCCTCGGCAAGCGCTGCAATATGGGCTGCCGAAAGATGACCGTACCTGTCCTGCACGAGGTGCAAGTGCTCAATGAGCAGGTCACGGCGACGTGGCCGGTCGCCAAGCAGGGCACGAATGTCGGCCAACGATTTCTCGTCGACCTGGCGGCCCTTGGGCACGTGTCGGCTTCGCCCCGTACGCCCTTGTTTCCAAACGCCCTTTTGATCGTCTAGTGGTGCCATGCGAACTCCTGTTCCGGCACAATGTGCATTCAGGAGAACATATCGTCAAATCAGAAAATCGAATTGTTTAATAGGGAACGCTTATTGCTCTGTCGGCAGCACTATGCTCCGAAGCGCCTCGACGACAGGGATTCCGCGGGTGCGTTTCGGTGTCACGAGGGCCACGGGCTTGGAGATCACCGGCTCGATCATCGGCAACAGGACCGCACCGCCAAGCGTGCCGAGCGAGTCGACCAGAACCTGCGGCAGCACCGTTGCCCCCATTCCCTCGCGTGCCATGGCAATCGCGGCGATGAAGCCGCCGGTTTCGGCGATTACGGCGGGGTGTGCCCCAATGCTCTCGAACACGTGGTCAAGAATCCGACGGTTCTGCATTTCGGGTTCGAGAAGGATGAGTGGCATTTCCGCTGCCTCCGCCCATGTGACGGTCTCCGCGCCGGGAGACGCGAGATGCTCGGGTGCAAACAGGATGTATTGCTCGTCATACAGCCTTTCGACACGCAGAAGATCGGTGGATGCGCCTTCTGAATATGTCAGGCCTGCATCGAAACGCCCGTCATCCACTCCTTGCTGGATGGCGAGCGAGTTGGTCGTCTCGATTCGCGGGCGAATGCCCGGAAACCTTGAACGAAGCCTGTTGGCGGCAAAGGCGGCATAGGCCGACGATGTCGGAATGGTGCCGATCTTGAGCGCTCCCGTGACCTCGCCCTTTGCCGCGCGAACTTCTTCCTCCAGCGTGCGTACCTTGTCCAAAATGGCGCGTGCATGCACCACCACGGTCTCGCCTTCTGCGGTCAGCCCCTGGAACCGGTTGCCGCGCTTGACGATCTGGATGCCCAGACGTTCCTCCAACTGGCGAATGCGCATGGAAAACGCAGGCTGGGAAAGACCGCAGTCGCTCGCGGCGCGCGCGAAATGGCGGTGCCGAGTCAGTGCCAGCAGGCAATCAAGGTCTCTGAGGTCAAGCATGTGCAACTTCCCGCAGATTCCTGATGCACATGGGAGCGCGGAGGTGCAAGGGGCGCGACCCGGATGGGTGCATCCCTCTTGCCTTGGACGAGCCATCTCAGGTTGAGCTGGGTTCTTACTCAATCTGGAGACCGTCTCGGCACGACTTTTTGTTGGACGAGTGACGGGCAGAGTCCCATCGAAGACGATTTCAACTCTTGCCCGCGAATCCGGCTCTCGTCCAGGAGCCGATCCTGTCCAAGCTTTCTGGTTTGCAGGCGATGCAATCGAAACCTGTCGCAGTACGAGACATCCCGGCGCGGCCGCACGGTTGCGTCGGCCAAGAGAGATGTTAGCGGCTTGCAAAGAATGGTTGACACACGGGAAGCGCCCGACCTTCATTGGTTGGGCGCACATGTCCTGAACATCGGACTTTCGTGTGGAACATCACGCGGGACGCAGATCGGCTTTCGCCCTGCTCGATCTTTCGACCGCCCAAACGTCGCCATGCCAATGCACAACGTCGCGATGTTGACGCGTCAGTGAGGTTGCAAATGCAAACGCCTCTCGCCGCCCAGCTGCGCCAGTCCCCGACGCCGATTGCCAAAGGCAACGAATCCCCGCTATCAGCGTCTTTGCCAATGCACAACGTCGTGCCGCGAGAGCGGAACATGGAAAGGTGCAAACCTTTCATTGTAAGTCCCAGATGTTAGGGAAATGCAGATCACAAATGCCGGGAGAGCGCCTGTGACAAGCCCAATGCCATCGACCATGCGCGCCATAACGTTTCGCGAACCCGGCGGGCCGGACGTACTCGAAGTGTCGGAATGCCCTCTGCCCCGACCTGCCCCGAACCAAGTCCTGGCAAAGGTGACTGCGTCCGGAGTGAACGGACCCGACCTCCTGCAACGGCAAGGAAACTATCCCCCGCCCGAAGGCGCTTCGGAGCTTCTTGGCCTAGAGATTTCGGGGGCTATCGCCGCAGTCGGGGAAGAAGCTTCCCGTTGGCGCATCGGCGACAGGATTTGCGCCCTGACCCACGGGGGCGGGTACGCGGAATACGTGGCCATTGACGCCAATCATTGCCTGCCCCTTCCTGAAGGGGTGCCGGAAATCGACGCGGCGGGCCTGCCCGAGACCTACTTCACCGTCTGGAGCAACGTGTTTCTCGGTCACCACGTGAGCGAGGGATCGCTTCTGCTGGTTCATGGCGGCGCGGGCGGCATCGGCTCCACCGCGGTGCAGCTCGGGCGTGCCATGGGACTCAGGGTGTTTGCCACCGTGTCCAGCGCTGAAGCAGCCGAGTTCGTGCTCGGACTTGGCGCGGAACGTGCCATCAACTACCGCGAGGAGGACTTTGTCGATGTCTGCCGCGAGGCCGGCGGCGCCGACGTCATCCTGGACATCGTGGGTGGCGACTACATCGCGCGCAATTTCAAGGCCGCGCGCCATGACGGGCGGATCATCCAGTTGGCCTTTCGAACAGGGTCCAAGCTCGAGATCAACCTGATGCCGATAATGCTGAAACGCCTGCAATTCGCCGGTTCAACGCTTCGCTCGCGTCCTGCCGAATTCAAGGCAAGGATCGCCGCAGAACTTGAGAGCGCCGTCTGGCCGAAATTCGCATCGGGCGAGGTCGGACCGGTGACCCACACCGTCCTGCCGCTTGACCAGGCGAATGAGGCGCATCGTCTCATGGAAAGCGCACGCCACCGGGGCAAGATTCTCCTGACCCCGTGAAGCTGCAATGGACCCTGGACGCGCGCGGGCGCAACCGCCGAGGCATGTTGGTCACAATTCGGAACATCGAGGTAGCGTCATGAACTCCGCCAGATATCCATCGCTCGAAAGCGTACCGGTCCTGGTGACCGGCGGAGCCACGGGGATAGGCGCGAACATCGTTCGTGCCTTTCACGGCCAAAAGGCGCGCATTGCGTTCATCGATGTTCAGGACCAGCCGTCCTATGCGCTGACCAAGGCACTTCCAGGGGCGGTTTACCGGCATGCGGACGTCACGGACATCCCGGCGCTTCAGGACGCAATCGCCGACATTGCGCAAGAGATAGGGACCATCCGGGTGCTGGTGAACAATGCCGCGAACGACAAGCGCGAGGCGGTGGAGGACGTGACCGTCGCCGACTGGGATGTCGCACAGGCAATCAACCTTCGCCCGCAGTTCTTTGCCGCCCAGGCAGTAAGGCCCGGGATGGCCGACGCAGGCGGTGGCTCAATCATCAACTTCTCGTCCATCGCCTGGCGTCTCGGCCATGGGGATATGACGCCGTACACGACGGCCAAGGCGGCGGTGCTCGGATTGACAAATGCGCTTGCCGACGCGTTCGGGGACGACAACATTCGCGTCAATGCCATCGAACCAGGAGCCGTGATGACAGAGCGTCAACGCGAGCTCTGGTTCAAGACCGAGGAAGAAGTCGACGCGGTCGTCGCCCGGCAGCTCATCAAGCGCGTTTTGTGCGGCGATGACATTGCGCACATGGTGCTGTTCCTGGCATCAGACGAGGCGCAGATGATCACCAAGCAGTCTTTTGCGGTAAATGGCGGCCTTGTTTGAGCGCAACCAGTCAATCGAGACGCCAGCGCGATCGTGAATCCAAGCCGGCTTCGCGGATCGCGGAATCGAGGACACGCAGCTCTCCAGATCTGTGGGCCATGCCACGATGAATGACGGTGTGCCTATTCGCCCTCTTCACCTGCAGCCTGGTTTATGCGCCGGATCGCCTCGTCGGTAATGTCGATGGCGTCTGCGGACGCAACCACTTCGCGGAGATCCAAGACGACAAACGCACCTCTTGCGCGCACGATGTCGGAAATGATGCCTGCCGCATCACGAAGAAAATTGCGCCGCGCCTCTTCTCGCGCGCGGTTCAGAAGCCGCCCTTTCTCGTCCTGTTCGGCGCGGAGCTTCTGGACTCGGGCGTCGAAGGCATTCGCAAGATCCCGGAATTCCTCGGGCGGCAGTTCCGCTCGCCGATCGGTCAGATCCCGTTCCTCTGCAATGAGCTCGTTCTGGATCCGCTGGTTTTCCGCAACAAGCTTCTGGGCCTCGCGCTCAATCTCGGCCAGCACGGACGCACCCGGTCGCGTCTCTTTCAGCAGCCTGTCCTGGTCAATCGTCAAGACCGGCGCTGCAACTTGCGCGGAAACGGCATCGGAAAGCAGGCAGGCGCCCGCGACGAGGCCCGCAAGAAGCAGCCTAGAAGCGCGTGGAAATCGTAATATCGAAACTGTTGGTTTCATCCAGCTCGCTCTTGTCCAGAGGCCTGCTGAAGTCCATGCGCAACGGGCCGATCGGCGTGTCCCAAAGCAGTCCGACTCCAACTGCCGACCTCAGATCAAAGGAGTCGTCCACCAGCACGCAGTTTGAACTCGGCGTGCCGCCGCTGCCATAGCAGCGTCCTCCCATCCTGTCGTCGAGACTCCAAAGCGAACCGGCGTCCGCGAAGATGCTGCCGGTCAGCCCGTACTCGGAGGGAAGGCCCAAGGGAAATTCGGCTTCGAGGCGAGCGGCAACGTACCTGTTGCCGCCGAGCACGTCATTCGAGGTATTGTTCGAGAGATCGCGAGGACCAATTCCACGCGAGTTGAATCCCCGCACCTGCCGGGACGACAGGAAAAACCGGTCGGTTACATGCGAACTCGTGCCGCTAAGCGAGTGGACCGCCCCGCCCTCCAAGGTTGCGCGCAACGTGACTTCCTCGTTGAAGGCATCTCGTTCGGCCACTGCACGCGCCGTTGTCTTGACGAATTTCACGTCGCCTCCGAGGCCGGCAATTTCCTGGCCGAACGTCAGCCGAACGCCCCGGTTTGGATTTAGGCCTCCGCGCAAGAGATCCAGAGTGTACGTGAACCCGACTGAGCTTCGAAACAGCTTGCCCAGTTCACTGTCCTTTTGGATGATCGGCGACGCGTCACTCGCGATGTTCCGGAGCGATTCCGACGCCGCCTGATAATACACCGAGAGGCGCGAGTTTTCTCCCATCGGAAAGCCAAGCTGAGGAGAAAAGCTGGTGACACGCGTGTCGTAGCTCGCGTTTGCGAAGTCTGTCGCCACGTGCCTGAGGCTGAACCCAAGGGACACGTCGCGTCCGAGGAATGCCGGCTCGGTGAAGGACAGCGTCGTGCGTGCGTCGTCAGTTCCGGATTCGATACGGAAGGCCAGCGACTGGCCACGGCCAAGAAAGTTCCGCTCCGAAAAGTTGACTGCAAGCGCAAATCCGGAGTCATCGTTGTAGGTGCCGCCGAACGACAGCAATCCGGTGGGCTGCTCCTCCACATCGACGTCCACGATGACCTGGTCGGGTCTGGTACCGGGGCGGGTGTCCACCGCCGCGGTCCGGAAAAACCCGAGCGCCCGGATTCGTTCGGCAGCGTTGCGAATCTCGCGCGGATTGAATGGATCGCCCTCCACCGTCGTGAACTGGCGGCGAATGACCCTGTCCAGCGTGGTCTGGTTGCCGCTGATGTCGATGCGCTCCACGAATATTCGGGGCCCGCGCACAAGCGCAAACTCGACGTCGAGCGAAAGATCGCGTTCGTTTCGGGTGATGACCGGGTCGACGCGAAGGAAATCGAACCCCTGCTGCAGGGCAAGTCGCTCCAGACGCGCGATCTGCTCGTCAACCAGGGTCGGCGACCAGGTGTTTCCGGAACGGATGCGCAGAGCGTCTTCGTAGTCAGGAAGATCGGTGTCGTCAAACTCGCTCGAAAGCGTAATCTCGCCAACAGAGTACTTCTGGCCCTCGCGAATCGTGAACGTCACGAATGTCGCGTCGCGCTCGCGCGAAAGTTCCACGGACGTGTCGAGAATCTGGATGTCGACATAACCGCGCGAGCGATAGAAATCGACGAGGAGCTGGCGGTCAAAGGCAATCCGCTCAGGTACGTAAGAGTCGCTGCTGATAATGGCACGAAGGAAGCCAGCTTGCTTCGTGCTGATCGCCCTGCGCAGCCGACGATCCGAGTAGGCCCTGTTGCCGACAAAGCTGATCCGCTCATTCTCGACCACCCTGCCCTCGCTGACTTCGAAGACGAGGTCGACGCGATTCTCCGAACGGCGGATTATCTTCGGCGTCACGCGTGCGGCCAGCCTGGCCGCGGTGGCATAGGTGTCCGCTATTGCCGCGGCATCCGCCTCAGCGACTGCGGGCGTGTAGACCCTGCGCGCTTCCGACGTGACGACCCCGAGAAGCACGTCGTCGGAAAGGCGACGGTTACCTTCAACGGTCACGACGTTTACGGTCGGGCGCTCCACCACGACGATCCTGAGGCCATTGCCCGTCGGAATGATCTCGGCGGTCTCGAAGTGTCCCGAGGCCATGACGCCCTGAACGGCCTCGTTGATTTCGCTGTTGCTGAACGTGCGGCCCGGGGTGAGGCCCGTGAATTCAATGATCGATTCCGCCGGCAGCCGGGCATTGCCTTCAACAGTGATGCTGTCCACCCGAATTTGGGCTGAAACTGCTGTGCAGAACGACGCAAGCAGCACCGCAAAAAGGACATGTCGCAGAAAACAGGAGGCAAGCCTGAACATTTTTTTCCCCAGGTTCAGAAGTCTCCGCCCGTCACTAGAGGGATTCTCCGGGGCTGTCAAAAGGTCGCGCGAAGCTCCGAAAGCGCCGTAGCCTTCAATCGATCAGGCAAGTGCCTTGGCAAGTCGAACTGGCACGCCGAAGCACCCGGCGCGCCACGCCGGCCAGCCACGACTGGCAAGCGCGGAGAGTGACTTCGTGTGCAGCCTCAACGCTCCGCGAATGTCCCTGCTCCAACTTGCTGCAGCCGACGGGCTGGCGCCACTGTTCGCTCGCCTCCTGGTCCAATACGGTCGCCGATCCCTTCTTGATCGGCGCGGCAGGGCTGCCTGGGCACCTGTTGCACCGTGCCTGAAGGATCGTTAGGTGACGGATTGGAGACGATGCGCAGCGTTGTGCTGAAAGTCACGCCGAAGGAGCGGAACGGGTCATGGAAAGCAGCAAGAACGGTCCGGTCTCCGCTCACCGTCATCTGCCACCGGAACCGGAACTGCGCGTAAAGGCCCTGGAGGAACTCCTCGTGCGCAAAGGTCTGGTCGAGCCCGCGGCCCTGGACGCGATCATCGACATGTACCAGAACCGCATCGGTCCTCGGAACGGCGCACGGGTCGTGGCGCGGGCATGGTCCGACCCGGATTTTCGAAACGCCCTGCTCGCTGACGCATCTGACGCAATTGCCGGGATGGGCTATGCAGGGCGTCAGGGCGAACACATTACCGCCGTTGAGAATACGCCGGACACGCACAACATCGTCGTTTGCACGCTCTGCTCCTGTTACCCTTGGCCGCTTCTTGGCATTCCGCCCAGCTGGTACAAGTCTGACGAATATCGTGCCCGCGCGGTCCGCGAGCCGCGCAAGGTGCTTGCGGAGTTCGGCGTGACGCTTCCCGAGGACAAGGCCGTCCGCGTTTGGGACTCGACTGCCGAGATGCGCTACATCGTGATCCCCGAACGCCCGTCCGGCAGTGCGGGAATGGACGAGGACGCGCTTGCCGAACTGGTGACCCGCGACAGCATGATCGGGACTGGCCTGCCGATGGAACCGCAGCGATGACCCGCGTTCACGACATGGGGGGCCGATTCGGCTATGGAGCAGTCTCGCCTGAAGGTGATAAGACGGTCTTTGAAGAGGCTTGGCACGCTCGTGCTCTTGCCCTGACGCTGGCGGCCGGAGCCCTGGGTCACTGGAACATCGACATGTCCCGCCATGCGCGCGAACGGCTGCATCCGCAGGAGTATGCGCGGTTTTCGTATTTCGAGAAGTGGCTGGCAGCACTGGCGAACCTCCTCGTGGAGACCGGGGAAATTGAAGAATGCGACCTGCCGCCTGGCGCCGGTGGCCAGACTCCCAGACCCCTGTCTTCACGTGCGTTGAGAGCAGAACATGTAAGCGATCTTCTTGGCCGCGGATCTCCGACAGCTCGGGATTGGCAGGGATCGGCACGATTTTCTGTCGGGGATTCGGTCCGCGCGCACCGCCTGGCGGAAAACAGGCTGGTGCCGGGCGGCCACACGCGACTGCCAGCATATGCAGCGGGAGCCTGCGGACGCGTGCTCCGTCATCACGGCTTCCACGTTTTCCCCGACAGCAATGCCCATGGCCTCGGAGAAGCGCCGCAGCCGCTATACGCGGTAGCGTTCCCGGCGGCACAACTTTGGTTCAACTCGGAGCATCCGCGCGACGAAGTCGTCCTGGATCTCTGGGAATCGTATCTGGAGCCAATGCAATGACGCCGGGCTCCGAACCGGCTTTCGATGCGCCATGGCACGCACGCGTGTTCGCGCTCGCTGTTGCGGAGAACGAGGCAGATCGACTTTCCTGGTCCGACTGGACCGCGCGGCTTGCAGCGACCCTGCGCGATTTCGGGCAATCCCGATCGCTGAACGGTGGGGAAGATTATTTTCTCGCGTGGCTTGACACTCTTGAATCAATCCTTGTCGAAGAGGGCAGGATCGAGCGCGGTGAAATTGAGCAGGCAATGGCTGAATTGGCCAAGGCCCATGCACATGAACCGCATGATGCCCAGGGTGCAGTTTCGTTCAAGTGACGTCCTTTCGAGAGAATTCCACTCCGCAGGGATGCAAGGCGCTGATGGAGCAATGCATCCATTGGGAGGTCTTCTATGCCATGGAAAGGCTCGACGTCATGGGCAGACGATATCGTTCCCGATCGCGAATGCCATGAGTGCGAGCAGAAACAGCAGCCCGCCGGTCATCAAGAGCTTCGCAAACCTGTCGTTCGGTGGTCGGCCCGTCACGGCTTCCCACGCGTGAAAGACGAGATGGCCCCCGTCAAGCACCGGAATCGGAAAGAGATTGATGAGTCCGATCGCCGTGGAGAGAAGCGCGATGAACCAGACGAAAGTGAACCAGCCTTGGCTTGCGGCCTGCCCGGAAACCTCGGCGATCCCGATCGGGCCGGAAAGATTGCAGGTCGAGATGTCGCCGGCAACCATGTGATAGACACCTGAAAGCGACGAGCGAATGATGAACTGGACTTGGTCCAGTCCGTATGCGAGCGCCTCGCCCGGCATCGGAGTCACGATGGCGGGCGCGAACGCGAGCGCGCCGGTCACGCCGATCAGCCAGCGCGTCTCGAATCCGCCGCCTGGCGCAGGAAGGTCGAACTTGGTCGGCGTCAAGGTCACCGTGCGATTGCCTTGGCCTTCTCGCCAGACTTCAAGCGTTACCGACCCGCCGTCTGACGCGCCGACAGCTTGGCGAAGCGCGTCGAAGTCGTGAATCTCCGTGCCGTTGGCGGACACAATGACGTCACCCCGCATCAGGCCGGCACTTGAAGCGGCGGAAGCCGGGGTCGTCGCGGAAACAATCGGAGGGAAAAGCCACGGACCAGCGACGTCGACCTCTCGACCGTCCCGCAGGACGGTGTATGTCAGTTCCGGCGCCATCTCGAGACCGGCAGAAAACTCACCGAAACCGTCTGCCCCCGGAACCGGGGCACCATCGATTGCCAGGATCACGTCACCCCGGCGCAGATCATGCGCTTCCGCGTTGGGAAGCGGAAATAGATCGTCGACTGTCACCGGATCGGCCGCCACGCCACGAAACATGAACAGGACCGCAAACAGTACGAAGGAGAGCGCGAAGTTGAACGCCGGTCCCGCCATGACCGTGATCGTGCGCGCCCAGAGCGGCGCACCATGCATTGAGGCCCGGCGTCCCTCCGAATCCAGGGAAGCCATTGCTTCGCTGTCGGGACTCGACGCTGGATCCCGATCGCCAAGGAACTTGACGTATCCGCCGAGCGGCAGAATCGCGACCTGCCATCGCGTACCGTGCCTGTCGACGCGACTCGCCAGCACCGGCCCGAATCCCAAGGAGAAGACTTCCGCCCGAATGCCGCTCCAGCGACCGACGATGTAATGCCCGAATTCATGGACAGCGATGATTATCGACAATGCCACGACAAACGCGGCGATCGTGAAAGCGAGGTTTCCAAAACTTGGTATGAGTGCTGCAATTTCCAAGATTCGCCGCCCTACCTGTTCAACTCCGCCATGGATTCCTGTGCCCGGACCCGTGCCACTCGGTCCGCCTCGCGCACCGACTCGAGCGTCATCGCCGCCTTGCCATGACCGTCCATTGAAATATTCTCGATCTCCCGTTCGACAACCCTTGCCATGTCCGTGAACCGGATTCGGCCATCCAGGAACCCGTCAAGCGCTGCTTCCTTTGAGCCATTGAAAGCCGCTCCCGCGTGTCCGCCTGCGGCCATGACCTCGCGAACCAGCACAAGCGCGGGATAGCGCCCGGGCTCCGGAGACTGAAAGTTCAACTGGCCGATTCTTGCCAGATCAAGCCGTTCCACCGGCAGATGCGATCGCCCGGGATGGTGCAGCGCATAACCGATGGCGTGGCGCATGTCCGCTGGCCCTACATGTGCCATGAGCCCGCCGTCACGAAAGCCGACAAGGGCATGGATCAGGCTTTCGCGGTGCATCAGGACCTCGATCTGATCCGTCGAAAATCCAAAAAATTCCTTTGCCTCAATTAGTTCCATGGCTTTGTTGAACATGGATGCGCTGTCGATCGTGATCCTCTCCCCCATGGGCCAGTTCGGGTGGCTCGCGGCCTGTTCCGGTGTCGCCTTGGAGAGCGCCTCCAGCGGCCAGTCGCGGAACGCGCCTCCCGACGCGGTGATGATCACGCGCTCTACCGATTGCAGATCCTCCCCGTTCAGAGCCTGGAAGATTGCCGAATGCTCGCTGTCAACGGGAATGATCCTGGCGTTGCTGCGCCTTGCGGTCTCCATCAGGAGCGGGCCGGCGGCAACCAGGCTCTCCTTGTTGGCCAGCGCAAGCGTCGTGCCCTGTTCGAGGGCGCGAAGTCCCGGTGGCAGACCGGCGAAGCCAACGATTGCCGACATGATCCAGTCGGCCGGGCGCGCTGCCGCATCAACCAGGGCCTTCTCTCCGGCAGCAACTTCAACATCTGTTCCTTCGAGCGCGTCACGGAGGCTCTCAAGGAGTTCGTCATGAGCCGTGACGGCGATCTCTGCATTGAACTCCGTCGCGGCGGACGCGAGGCACTTGATGTTGCGACCGCCAGTCAGGGCCACGACCCTGTATGCCTCCGGGTCCTGCCGGATGATCTCCAGCGTGTTTGCCCCGATCGAGCCGGTGGCACCGAATATCGAGACGCTGCGCGTCATCCGATTCCAAGAGGGAACTCAATGACCTGTCCCACCGCCAGCGTGAACAAGGACGCTCCCAGCATCGAGTCAAACCTGTCGCACATGCCGCCATGGCCGGGCAGCAGACCTGAACTGTCCTTCACGCCCGCCCGGCGCTTGAGTGCACTCTCCGCCACGTCGCCGGCCTGACCCGCGATCGCTGCAAGAACGGACAAGGCGATCAACTCGAGACCGGCATTCGCAAAAAGCACGAAAGCCAGCCCCACAAGTGCCGCCCCTGCCCAGCCGGCAATGGTTCCTGACCAGGTCTTTCCAGGGCTGATGCTCGGCCAGAACCTGGGACCTCCGATCGACTTTCCGACGAAATATCCCATGATGTCGGACACGATCACGACCAGGACCAGCCATACGATCCAGACGAATCCGTGGTCATCGCGCAGCACGGCAAGTCCGTAGCCGCCGACGAGAATCGCCGTGCTGTACAACGCACAGGTTGAACGATTGCTCTTGAGCATCAGGAAGCCTGCGGCCGCCGGGGCAAGCAGCAATGGCAGCATGTACGCGTCCTGGAAGGTCACGAGAAGCACTAGGGCAAGTCCGCCGACAAGGCCGCAGAAAATTGCGGAATCCGTTGCACCCGCCATGCGGGCGACTTCCCAGACCATCAAGCCCGCCACCAGGGCCACAAGGGCATGGAAGGGATGGCCGCCAAGCCACATGATCCAGAAACCGAGGATTGCGGTGATGCCGCCTGTAGCGATGCGGCGGCTCAAGTCACTCCAATGCCCCTCGGCAACCGTCATCCAGGCACGGTGCCGAATCTGCGTTCGCGAGTCGAGAACGTGGCAAGGACCTGCTCGAATTCCTCTCTCGTGAAATCCGGCCAGAGCGTATCCACGAAGACATACTCGGAATACGCCGATTGCCAGAGCAGGAAATTGGAAATCCTGGCCTCGCCGCTGGTACGGATGACCAGGTCGGGATCCGGCAGCACGTAGGTGTCAAGGAACCGCGCAAGCGTCTCCCCGTCGACGCTTTCCGGGTCGATGCGCCCGGCCTTGACCTCGCGGCAAAGCCGCTTGGTCGCGCGCGCGACCTCATCCCGGCCGCCGTAGTTCAGCGCGACCGTGAGGTGTACGAGGTCGTTGTCGCAGGTCAGGAGTTCCAGTTCGTCCATCAGCGCGACCAAGGTTTCGTCAAGCTTGATCCGGTCGCCGATGAAGCGGACTCGCACGCCGGATGAGACCAGGGCCTTCGCTTCGTCCATCATGTAGCGGCGGAACAGCTTCATGAGGCCCGAAACCTCGGCCTGCGTGCGCTTCCAGTTTTCTGTCGAGAAGGCAAAGATGGTCAGGTACTTGACCCCGAGATCAGGACATGCCTTGACGATTTCGCGCACGCGGTGCGCACCGGCGTGGTGCCCGAACAGCCGCGGCTTGCCGCGCGCCTGCGCCCAGCGACCGTTTCCGTCCATGATGATTGCCACATGCTTCGGTTCGGCGTGCCTTGCACGCTTGTCCGCAACCGCCTCTCCTGTCCCTGCACGCACCCGTAGCCTCATACCTGCATTATATCTTCTTGCTTGTTTTCCAGCGCCGCATCCACTCTCTTGATCGCATCGTCGGTGGCTTCCTGCACGGCAATCTCCCAGAACTTCTGGTCGTCCTCGCCCAACCCGTCGGCCTTTGCCTTCTTGATCTGGTCCATTCCATCACGGCGAACGTTGCGGATCGCAATCCGGGCGTTTTCCGCATACTGGCCGGCGACCCTGGACAATTCGCGGCGACGTTCCTCGTTGAGCTCCGGGACCGGCAGCCGTATGATGGTGCCTTCGGTCATGGGATTGATGCCAAGCCCGCTTTCACGGAGCGCCTTTTCAACGGAACCAACCAGGCTCTTGTCCCAGACGTTGATCGTGATCATGCGGGGTTCCGGCACGTTAACGGTGCCGACCTGGTTCACTGGAGTCGTGGCCCCGTAGGCATCGACCATTATCGGTTCCAGCATCGAGGCAGAGGCACGACCGGTTCTCAATGTCAGGAATTCCTGCCTGAGCGCGGTCAGCGCACCATCCATCCGGCGTTCAATGTCGTCTAGGTCGAGTTCGAATTCTTCTGCCATGCCATCTTGGCGTCCATCCTGCGGACACCCTCCCCGCGAATTGGAAACTTTATACCGCCAATGAGCCGCAATTGTATAGGGAAAGGTGCCTGACGAGAGGGCCTTTGGAGATCAGCACGACCTTTGCGACGATCACCCTCACTTGCGGATGCTGCAGACGAAGGTCGTCCATGAGCTGGCTCGCTGCGTTCCGTTCGCAGTCGTTCTCCTTCGGTCAGTCGTAGGAATCGGCCCGGAACAGCGTCGGCAGATACACTTCGTGCGGGCCGGATGGACAGGTGCCGCACTGCGGGCCGGATGGCAGCGGATTCTCAATCTGTCGCGCTTGTATTTCACGGCAGTGAGCCCGCGAACGCGACCATGTTCCGGCGGTGCGCGGCCAGTCCCATGGAGCAGCATGGCAAGGAGACCGCAAAGAGGATGCGCGCCATGGACAAGGCATCGGCGCGCGTCCTGAAACGCGTCCGACAGGCTCTGGCGGCATAAACGACTCTCGTTGCACGCTGGCGCGAGGACAGAGCGACTTTTCCTTGACTCTGCCCGGGCATTCTTTTAGTTCGGCAAGTGAACGAATAAATAGAGATCTTGTGCCCGAGCAATCAAAAATCTCCCGACGCATGTCCCGAAGCGCGATTGTCCAAGCCATCGCAAGCTATGGCCCGGTGTCACGTGCCAGCGTTGCCAAGCTGACCGGACTCTCCAAACAGACCGTGTCGGAAATCGTGGGCAATCTTGAATCGGATGGCTGGGTCCGGACGGTCGGCGAAACGGAAGGTCATGTCGGCCGCAGGGCAGTGATCTACGAGATTTCGCCGGGTGCCGCGACCGTAGCAAGCGTGGATCTGGGTGCCACGAAAGTCAGAGTTGCATTTTGCGATCTCATGGGTCGCGTTCTGGCCGAGAGGGTCGAGCCCACCGAACGTTCCGGCGGGATGAACGTGATCGAGCAGGTCGGGCGCCTGGTCCAGGCAACCGAGCGCGACGCAAAAGAACCATGCGGCGACCTGAAGATTGCCGTCGTCGGCGTGCCCGGCGTGTATGACCCCAAGACGGGTGCGGTCCTGATGGCACCGAACATCGTCGGAATTGACCAGTTCGACCTGGCCGCCGCGGTGCACAAGCGGCTTGGCATTGAAATTTTCGTCGAAAACGACGTGAACCTCGCAGCATTGGGCGAACACTGGCTGGGAAACCGTCGCGAGCACGACAATTTTGTCTATATTTCCGTCGGCACCGGAATCGGTGCCGGAGTGGTCGTGGGAGGCAAGCTGCTTCGCGGCACCACCGGCGCGGCAGGCGAAATCGGCTTCCTGCCGTTCGGCGCCGATCCGTTTGAAGCCGAAAGTCACAAGTTTGGCGCGCTTGAACGCGTGACAGCAACGAGCGCGATCGTTGGCAGCTACCTGGAACTGTCCGGTCGAAAGTCGGATGTTCCGGGCGTATTCGATGCCGCAGGCGCGGGCGACGCCGCCGCGCAGGAAACGCTGGATCGCGTGGCAAGGCAGATCGCCAGGGCGGCCGCTGCTATTGCCGCCGTTGTCGATCCTTCGCTGATCGTTGTCGGAGGTTCCATCGGCGCGCGAACCGAGTTGCTGGAGCGGATCGTCCGGTTTGCCTCCCAGTGCTATCCGGGCAAGATCACCATAGAAAGATCGAAACTGGGCGCTCACGCCGCGCTTGCAGGCGGGGTGTCGATTGCCCTGTCACATCTGCACGTCTCCATTTTCGCAGAGGGGCAAAAGGGCGCGGAAATCCTGATCCCGCCGCCCGCGATTGAAGACTTCAAAGCAGGTGCGTCATGAATCTCCGCGACGATTTGCCTGGACGCCTGGAACTGGCACAGAACGCCGTCGCCGATCTGGCATTGCTGAAAGAGGCCCTGGCCATCGAGAGCGTGACCGGCAATGAAACTCCCTTTGCACGGCACCTGGAAACGCAATTGTCCGGGCTGGGTCTTGATACGGGCCGAGGCGAATTCCTGGACGGCCGCGAAAGCGTCTGGGGCACCCGTCATGGCGACGGACCGAACCTCATGATTCTCGGCCATACCGACACGGTTCACGTGCGCGGATGGGAAGATCACTGGCAGGACGATCCGCGCCGCGACCCCTTCGGCGGCATAGAGCGCGACGGGCATGTCTGGGGACGTGGCTCGAGCGACCTGAAGGGCGGGATCTGCGCCGCGATTGCCGGCATGCGCCTGTTGCAGCGCGCGGGGATCACGCCCGCCGGCGGTCTCACCCTTGCCTTCATCGGCGACGAGGAAAGCGGCGAACCGGGAAGCGGTGTCAGTGCGGGAGCCAGGGACCTGGTGCGCCGGGTTGCGGCGGGAGAGATCGCAAGGCCTGACTTTGCGCTCTATGTCGAGCCAACGAACCTTGACGTCTACACGGCCCAGATAGGCTTCTTCATCGCCGACATCACGGTCACGGGGAAAACGGCCTATTTCGGAACGCCGGAACTGGGAGCGGATGCCCTCAAGGCCGCGCATGCGCTGCTGTCACGCATCTGGAAGCATGAGGCCGAACTGGATGCGGGACCCCGCCACGAACTTGTGGGCGCATCCTCGATACTTGCGACGACGATTGAAAGCGGCAGCTTCATTGCTGTGCCCGGCGAATGCAGGCTTTCCCTCATTCGCAAGCTGCGACCGGGCGAAGACCTGGACGTGGCGGTTGCGGCGTTCGAGGCCGCCCTTGACGCCTCGAACATGCCCGATGGCATAAGCGCTGCTGTCGAGTACCCTGCAGGACGCGACCACGCAAAGGGTGGCTCGCCGGTCGAGACCACGCCGGACATCGCGCCGATACGGCTGCTGCAGGACTGCGTTCAGATTGCCCGTCCCGGTGCCGGGCGGATCGGCGGCGCGCCCTATTGGTCCGAAATGCCGTTTCTGACCGACGGGATCGGCTGCCCGGCGGTCTATTGCGCCCCCGGAGATATAGCCGTCGCTCACACCTATGAAGAGCGGATCGAGACAGAAGAGTACCTCGCCGCCGTCAGGGCCTTTGCACTCTTCATCGCGCGATACTGCGGAATTGAACCAACCAGCTCAAACTCAACCTGAGGAGGAAAAAATGTCCCTAGTGAAACACACGCTTGCCATCCTGGCGCTGCTTGGACTCGTCGCCTCTGCCAGTGCCGAAACCATCGGCCCCGGCGGCGAAGAAGCCACGCCGTCATCTTCCGTTGTCGTCGGCGACGAAAAGGTCGCCATGGTCCAGGCGAAAGGGTACTCGGCCGCGCTCCTGTGGCACGACCAGTCGGACTTCGTGAACGCGGTCACGGCAGGCGCCAGCGACGAGTTCGAACGGCTCGGCATCGAGGTTGTCGCGGTCACCAGTGCCGGATTTGACGCTGCCAAGCAGCGCAGCGACATTGAAACGGCACTGGCCAAGAGCCCGGACATCATCCTGTCGCTGCCGCTCGATCCCGTGACTTCCGCTGCCGCCTTCGAGGAGGCGAAGGAGGCCGGGGTCGCGCTCACGTTCCTTTCCAACCTGCCTGCGGGATACGAACATCCCAAGGACTACGCGGCCATCGTCACTGACGACCTGTTCCAGATGGGCAAGCAGGCAGCCGATGCCCTGGCCGGGGCCATGGGCGGCGAGGGCACGGTCGGGTGGATCTTTCACGACGCGGCCTACTACGTGACCAACCAGCGCGACAATGCCTTCAAGACCACGATCGAGAACGATCATCCGAACATCTCGATCGTCGCCGAACAGGGCATTGCCGATCCGGCGCGCGCCGAGGAGATCGCCAACGCGATGCTGCTGAAACACCCCGATCTCGGGGGGATTTACGTAACCTGGGCCGGCCCGGCCGAGGGCGTCCTTGCCGCGCTCCGCGCCAACGGGAATGACAGCACCAAGATCGTCACGCTTGATCTTTCCGAGCCGATTGCGCTTGATATGGTGCGAGGCGGCAACGTGGCGGCGATCGTCGCGGACGAAGCATACGAACTGGGTCGCGCAATGGCCGCCAGCGCAGTGCTCGATCTTGTCGGTGAGGAGGTTCCGCCCTTTGTCGTTGCCCCGGCCATCACGGTCAAGGCGGACAATGTCGTCGAAGGGTGGAAAAGGTCCCTCAACATTGATCCGCCAGCGAGCCTGACATCGAACTGAGGCTCCTCCCTGGCGGGCCGTTTCCTGCGGCCCGCCGAACCAAGAGGCAACGATTGTGGCGGCGCTGTCCTGGATCAAACGGCTGGATCTGCAACGAAGCGTGATCTATTTCGGCTTCCTGGCCATCTTCCTGTTCTTTGCCGCCACGCTCCATGACGACGGGTTTCTCACGACGCGGAACCTGACCAACATCGTGCTGCAGACAGCACCGGCGACAATCATGGCCATAGGACTGGTCTTTGCGCTCTCGGCGGGCGAGATCGACCTGAGCTTCGGCTCCATCGTGGCGGTTTCGGCCCTTGCAGCCGCCGTCGCGATGCAGAACGGCCCGATGGTCTTCGGCGTGGTCGCAGGTCTCGGCGCAGGTGTATTGATCGGCGCCTTCAACGGCGTTCTAGTTGCCTATCTGCGGCTGCCCTCGTTTCTCGTGACGCTCGCGACCCTGGGCCTGTTCGCCGGAATTGCTCGCTCAATGACCGACCTGCGATCCATTCCCGTGATCAACGACACGTTCACGGGCTTCTTCGGTTCCGGCAAGCTGCTCGGCGTTCCCTCGCTGGTGATCTGGACAGTGGTCGCGGTGGCCGCAGGTCATGTGCTCTATCGACATTCCCGCTTTGGCGCTCACGTGCTGGCGGTCGGCGACAACGCCCGCGCGGCGCAGGTCTCAGGCATAAAGGTGCCCCGGATTCGCCTGATGGTGCTGACATTGTGCGGTGCGACTGCCGGTCTTGCCGGGCTTCTCTACGCCGGACGCTTGCAGGCGGCAAAATACACGCTCGGCGAGAGCGACCTGATGACGGTGATTGCCGCCGTCATTGTAGGCGGCACCGCATTGAACGGCGGCAAGGGCTCGATCATCGGTGCGCTCCTTGGCTCGCTGATGATGGGGATGCTGAACAACGGGCTCATTCTCATGGGTCTCAAGGTTTCCGACCAGATGATCGTGCGCGGGGTGATCATCCTTGTCGCAGTCGCCGTGTCCTTGCGTGACACACGCCGTTAGACCGGGAGGAAAACATGTTCCTGGACCTTCTCATCCGCCGCAACCCGCGTTTCGTGGAAGCCGCAATGGCGCTGCATCAGCAGGGCAGGATTCCTGCCAACGCCTACGTGCTCGACCTGGATGCGGTCGAACGCAACGCCCGCACTTTCAGGGCGGAGGCGGACAGGCACGGTTTGACCACGTTTGCCATGACGAAGCAGGTGGGGCGTCACTCGGGGTTCTGCCAGGCGGTGATGCGCGGCGGGATCAGCCGCGCGGTGGCGGTTGACATGCCCTGCGCCGTGGCCTGCCGCAGGGCCGGACTGAAGGTCGGGCATCTGGGCCATCTGGTGCAGGTGCCGCGACACGAGGCCGATTTCGCGGCGACGAAACTGGCGCCGGACTACTGGACGGTGTTCTCGGACACCAAGGCGCGAGAGGCGGCCGATGCAGCCGCGAAGGCGGGGCGCGAGCAGGCGCTGATGGCGCGCATCCAGACACCGGGCGACACGTTCTATCGCGGCCATGAAGGCGGCTTCGACGCGGAAGACATCGTGGCCGTCGCGGATCGCCTGGATGCGCTTGCGGCCGGACGCTTCGCAGGGATCACCACCTTCCCCGCGCTTCTCTTCGACCAGGAGACACGCAAGGTGCTGCCCACGCCGAACCTGGCCACCTTGAACCGGGCGGCCGAGGCGCTTGCCGCCGCCGGACGCCCCGGCATTGAGATCAACGCACCCGGCACGACGTCTTCAGCTGTGCTGTCGGCCTTGGCAGAGGCTGGCGCCACGCAAGTCGAACCCGGGAACGGGCTTCACGGCACCACGCCGCTCCACGCTGTCGAAGATCTGCCCGAAGACCCCGCGATCCTCTACCTGACTGAGGTTTCGCACAATCACGGCGGCAAGGCCTATTGCTTCGGAGGCGGGCTCTACATCGACCCGGTGTTTCCCGAATACCAGGTCCGCGCACTGGTCGGCGGAACCGCGACCACCGACCGCGACGCCCTGTGCGACGTGGAGATTCCCGACTACTCGGCAATCGACTACTACGCCATGATCGATGCTGATTCCCGGCCCGGCGACACGGTTGTCTTCGGATTCCGGGGCCAGGCATTCGTGACACGCGCACTGGTGGCTGGCATTAAGGGCGTGGCGGACGGCAGCCCGGAAGTCACCAGCATCGAAAACGGCTTCGGCGACACGGTGGCCTGGCCAGGGACATACTCGCCATGACCTCAACGCCCGTCCTGTCACTGAACAACATTCACAAGGCCTTCGGCGGTGTCGTTGCGATCAAGGACTTTTCGCTGGAGCTCTTCCCCGGCGAGATCGTCGCCTTGGTCGGTGACAACGGCGCGGGCAAGTCAACGCTGATCGCGATCGTCTCGGGCCTGCACCGTCCGAACTCGGGCGAGATCCTGCTTGACGGCGAGACGGTGAGTCTCTCCGACGCCAGTTCGGCGCGCTCGCGCGGGATCGAGGTCGTCTACCAGGATCTTGCACTTGCCGACGAACAGCCCGTCTTCATGAACATGTTTCTAGGTCGAGAACTGACCCGCAAACCCCTGGGCCTTCTGGACAAGTCGCGAATGCGCCGCGAAACCCAGACGATGCTGGATCAGCTCGACGTGCACATCCCGTCGGCCGGTTCGAAAATCCGCGACCTCAGCGGTGGCCAGCGTCAAGGCGTCGCCATCGCGCGCGCCACCCACTGGGCCAGCAAGTTGATTCTCCTGGACGAACCGACCGCGGCACTCGGCGTGGCGGAAACCGCCAAGGTGGAGGAAATCGTCGCCGCGCTCAAGGAGCGCAACCTTGCGATCCTGATCGTCAGCCACAGCCTGGACCAGGTCTTTCGCCTGTCTGACCGCATTTGCGTCTTGCGGCGCGGCGTGCAGATCGGTGTCCGCCGCACCCCGGAGACCGACAAGAACGAGATCGTGTCAATGATCACCGGGGTTCACGCCTGATGTCTCGGACCACCCTCATGGCCGCCGAAATTGCCGAAATACCTGCAGTCATCGCTCGGCAGCTTGATGCCCTGGACACATACCTCGATGCAGGCCGTCGCTTGCGCCAAGATGGTACGCGCGGTTTGGTCACCTGCGGTCGCGGAACATCCGACCACGCGGCGACCTTCTTCAAATACCTCATGGAAACGAAGGCCGGCCTGCCCGTTGCTTCCATCGGACCTTCGGTTGCCACCGTCTATGGTGCCAAGCTGCAGCTTGACGGGTTTGCCTGTCTGACCTTCTCGCAATCCGGCGGAAGCCCTGATCTTGCCGCCTTGCAGCAAGCGGCAAAGGACGGTGGTGCGCAAACGACAGCTGTCCTCAACGTCCTGGACAGTCCTGTCGGCGACGGTGCCGATCTTGTCCTTCCCGTGCTTGCCGGGCCCGAACGCGCGGTCGCCGCTACCAAGTCATTCGTCGGCATGATGGTCGCATCGCTGGCCATCGTCGCAGGTTACCTGAACGACGGCGAATTGATCGTCGCCTTGAAGACACTGCCCGACCTTGCGCGGGACGCGCTGGGTCGGGACTGGTCACATGCCGGCCCAGCCTTGGCGCGCGCGAATTCCCTTTATTGTGTCGGTCGGGGCCTGAACATGGCAGTCGCGGCGGAAGCGGCACTCAAGCTGAAGGAAACCTGTCACCTCCACGCGGAAGCATGTTCCGCGGCCGAGCTGTTTCACGGGCCGGTGGCGATCGCGGATGGATCATTCGGAGCGTTGGTCTTCGGTGCCCGCGGCGGGCCCCAAAAATCAATAGATGCATCCGTTGCCCGGCTTAGGGAGCTTGGGGTCCGTGTCTGCAAGGTTGAGTCAGGCTCGGGCAATGGCGCGCTAAGCACGCCGGCGACGAAACACGAGACGCTCGATCCGGTGCTTCAGGCGATTGCGTTTTACAAGTTTGCGGAGGGTCTGGCTGTCAATCTCGGGGAAGACCCCGACGCGCCGCCGGGCTTGAAGAAAGTGACGGAAACGGTCTGAAGCTCCCCGCTTTGGACGTCGATTCTGGCACGGTTCGGATCGGTCACCGTTGCGCCTGCCGCAAACGGAGTTCCGTCGCGTTCCGGCAGTTCTCACGCATCGGTGTCGAGCCAGATCGTGACTTGCCCGTCATTCCCGCGTCCGCATCGCTGTTCTCGGACCTGTTTGGGGTCCACCTCATGTTCTGTTGCCGCTGAGCATGGCAAGAACGCGCTGGACGTCCGCATTTGGCAGGCGACATCTCGGATGCGCTTGAATGGCGGTCAGCGCTGCGTGAAGGGTCCTGGCATCGGTCACGCCGACCCGGTTGAGTTCAGCAATGACCCATAGCACGCCGTGCATTTCGACGCCTTGCTCGACACAAAGATCACGAAGAGCGCGGTCCCCGGTCAGCAAAGTCCAGCGCCGCACTTGCGCGAGTGCGAATGCAAATGTGTCGGGTGTCGAAAGCACCTTGGTCTGACGACGCAGGGTTGTCGCTCTCGACAGTTCTTCTGGAGTCAGTTCGACAACGTTGAGACCTGACTCCTGAAGTCGATCCCCAAGTTTGCCTGCGAGTTCTTTCTTCTACAGCAGGTCAGGAACGCAAAACGCGTAAGGCATGTCGAACAAATGGCCGAGAAGGTCGCCCCGATCGAGGTCGATGATCACCGACGTATCCGAAACGAGGACTTGCACCGCTACTGAACAGCGCTATCCAGCCTGGCACCAAGTTCCCGCACCGAGATCCCCAACAGTTCGGCGGCTCTCGGCTCCCCGATCAAGTTCTCTGCAAGGGCCCTGTAGCACAGGCGCTCAAATCGTTTCGGCTCCTCCGTTTTCGGCGGAATGGCCGCGGGCTCAGCATAAGGCGGCTTGCGCCAGCCGCGCTGGTTGAAGAGCCTGAAGAGACGTTCGAATGCGGTCTGATTCAGAATGCCCAGATCCTTGCAACGATAGACGATCGCCTGGATCGAGACACCAAACCGCTCCTTCAGCCCGACAAGCTCGCCGATTGAAACCGATGATCGACTGGACCCCATTTCCGCGCGCAGGGTGTCGGCCGGAATCAGGAACGCGCCTGCAAATCTGTGCGCTGCCCTTTCGATTTCGCCGTCACCCATCCCGACAACCGGATCGATCACCATGTGTCCAAGTTCATGCGCGAGCGTAAACCGCTTGCGCTCTGACCACGCGTCGCGCTTCACAACGACAACTTTGGCGGCCATGTGGCCCTTGCGCCGCACTTTCGCCGTCAGGCCGTCGATGTTCTGAAGAGCCAGGGAGAGCACCTTGATTCCGCGTTCCTCGAGCAGCTCTGCGAGCTGCGGAATCGGATCGTTGCCCAAACCCCAATCCTCGCGCACCGATCTCGCGGCGTCTTCCGCATCGCGAATGTCGCTTACGGGGTACGGTGCGCTTCGCGGCTTCTCCCAATCGACACTCTTGAGATGAAGCAAGTCCTCTACAGCGAGATAGCGTTCCAGAAGATGGATGGAGCTTGCCTCGATCGCGGCCTCCTCGCGCGCCGTAGTCTTCGGCTTTTTCCGGAACTCGACACCCTCCAGGACCAGTTCGACATCGCTGAGCAAGTATTCCTCCGTGACGTTCAATGCGTCCGCCAGAGCGAGCAGCACACCTGAACTGGGCATGTCTTCATCGCGTTCGTACTTACCAATCGCTTGAGCCGTGACCAATCCGTCGATCTGCGCCGACAGATCGCGCAGTGAGAGACTTGCAGCGGCACGAGCGATCCGTAGCCTGTGACCAATCATGGACGTGATCCTCTACGTCGATTTACAAAACTATCATTTTCTTTATTACTTGTAAACTCAATCAAGAGGAAAGTGTCGATAACAAGCCGTATGTCCGCTGCAGGTAACAAGCCATCTGTCCGGTTCTAGGATGGCTCCCAAAACCTGGGAGCAGAGAATCATGGGACTGCCTCAGGCGGAGGCATTCATGGCGCTGTCGGGTGGCTTCCTTCGCTGCCTTGAGGACGCACTCCGGATCGTTCCAGTCCCCGAACATGTCCCGCGCGATGTCGTCGGGATTCACGTAACGGCACCCCTCGACCCACTCATGCCTGAGTATGGTTCTCGTCAGTGAGGTTTTCCCGGAACCGTTCGGGCCGGCCACGATGATGAGCACCGGACGCATCAGTTCGGAATGGGAATCACACCCCGAATTCCTGCCGAATGTCGCTCGGCTCCTTGCGGTCCTGCTTGACGGAAGGAGCCGTCCCGGCCCCGCCCGACCCGACATCCGCAATCATCCGGGCCACATTCGCCATAAACCTTTCCTGCGCAGCTCCATGGCGTTCAACGACATCGTCGCACATGGACTGCATCAGGGCATCCAGCTCGGCGTCCGTGGGCTCGACGGAAGGATCGGTCAGGTCGACTCTGGGGACTTTCATGGATGCTCCGTGACCATTGTTCGGGGATCGTGTTCAATGATAGCCGGTCTGGTCCCGGCCCGCAACGCTTCCTTCCGCGCGTGTCGATAACAAGCCGTATGTCCGCTGCAGGTAACAAGCCATCTGTCCGGTTCTAGGATGGCTCCCAAAACCTGGGAGCAGAGAATCATGGGACTGGCGAGGGCGATGCAGCGGAGAAGGCGGATGAAGTTCGAGGAGCTCTTCGAGAGGAGGCAGGCCGGGCAGCTGAGCCAGGAGGATGCGGCGAGGGTGCTGGGCGTTTCCGTGCGGACCTTCCGGCGCTGGGAAGGCCGCTACGGAGCCGATGGCGACGACGGCCTTCTGGACCGCCGGCTCGACCGCGTTGCGGGCAACCGGGTCCCGGCCGCCCCGGATCGGGTGCAATATCCTGCCTCGCAGCAAGCTGGAAAGGCGGAACCCCCGGCCCAGACGCTGGTCCCGGTCTTCAACCCGGGCAGGAATTCATGCCCAGGTGTCCTTTGCGTAATCGGGCCTGCAGAGGACACGCAGAACCGGACAGTTCGCATGTTACCTGAACCGGACACTTCCAACTGTTATTGACACACTTCCAATTGTTATTGACACTCAATCAAGAGGAAAGCGCAGTGCGCGTTGCTGATCTTCTCGCACAAGCTGTCGCGGAACTGGCCAGCGGTGTCCCGACCATCGCCTTGCTTGACGAGGTCGAGATGCTTGCGGTCGATCGCTCGAAGCTCAGCATGGACACCAATCCGATCGACCTGAATCGCACGACCGGCGGGCTTCAAGAAAGTGACGGAAACAGTCTGAAGGCTCTTGGTCCGGATCGATCACTGCCGTGGCTGCCGAAAACGGTGCTCCGTCCCGCTCCGGCAATGCTCACGCGTCGACGTCGAGCCAGATCGTGACCGGGCCGTCATTCGTGAGGCCGACCTTCATGTCGGCACCGAAACGGCCTTCCGCAACCTGAACGCCGAGATTCCGAATTTCGGCAGCAAATTCCGCAACCCTCGCTTCCCCTTCCTCCGGAGGTGCGGCGGACGAGAAGCCCGGCCGATTGCCCCGAGACGTATCCGCAGCCAGCGTGAACTGGGAAACGACCAGTGCCTCGCCCCCGACATCCAGAAGCGAACGGTTCATGCGACCTTCGTCGTCCGCAAAAATTCGGAGCCTTGCGACCTTTGCCGCGAGCTTCGAAACGACCTCGGGCGGGTCACTCGCCATGGCGCAGGCCAAAACAAGCAGGCCGGGGCCAATTTTCCCGACGACCTCGCCGTCGACTGTCACGCTTGCGCAGCTGACACGCTGGACGAGAGCACGCATGCGCCGGCCTTCAAGCCTGGAACAAGACAGCGGCTGCGGGACTCAAGGCGCTCACGCCCGGTCCTGAACGATCGTGTAGGTCCCCTCGCCCGAGATAATGCCTCGAAACCCGCCCGGCTCGTCGAGAGAAAACACGATGATCGGAAGCCCGTTGTCGCGCGCAAGCGCAACGGCGGAAGCGTCCATGACTTTCAGGTTCTTCGCCAGAACGTCGTCGTAGCTGATCTTGTCGTATCGCCTGGCGTCCGAATGCTTGGCGGGATCCTTGTCATAGACGCCGTCAACCAAGGTTCCCTTGAAGATTGCCTGGCACGACATTTCCGTTGCGCGCAGCGTCGCCGCGGTATCGGTGGTAAAGTATGGATTGCCGGTGCCTGCGGCGAATATGCAAACCCTCTTCTTCTCGAGGTGCCTGACGGCCCGCCTGCGAATGTAGGGCTCCGCGACCTCGTCCATGCGAATCGCCGAAATCACCCTGGTGTGGATGCCAAGCACCTCCAGCGCGGACTGCATGGCCAGGGCGTTCATGACCGTGGCAAGCATGCCCATGTAATCTGCAGTTGTCCGCTCCATTCCCTGGGCTGAGCCTTGCAGTCCCCGGAAAATGTTGCCGCCGCCGATCACCATGCACACTTCGGCACCAAGCTCGTGAACCGAACTCACTTCCTCGGCGATTTTCGCAACGGTCGGCGGATGAAGCCCGAATCCCTGATCGCCCATCAGCGCCTCGCCGGATATCTTCAGCAGCACGCGGGAATAGGCGGGATCGTTGGGCTTGCTCATGTTGCTTGTCCTCGCGTGCTCTCGCTTTGCTTCGGGCGCGAAAATGTCCGAAAACTCCGGAATGTTCAACGAGGGATCACTGAGCGGCATCCTGGACCGGATCGACCCGGATCGTCCGGTCCTGATCACTGGCCCGACCGCAAGCGGAAAGTCAGCGCTTGCAATGGCAATCGCGGCACGAACCGGAGGTCCGGTCATCAACGCCGACGCCATGCAGGTCTTTGCCGACTGGCAAATTCTCACTGCCAGGCCTTCAGCTGAAGCCGAGTCAAGGGTGCCGCATGCGCTCTACGGCCACGTGCCAGGCCACCTCGAATACTCCGTGGGAAGATGGCTCCGCGATCTTGCACCGCTTCTTGGCGGCCCGACGCCCGTGATCGTCGGGGGCACGGGCCTTTACTTCACCGCCCTGACCGAGGGACTGGCCCCGATTCCCGAGATCCCAGATGAAGTGCGGCGCAACGCGATGGAACGAGTCGCTTCGGAAGGCATCGACGCGCTTCTGCGCGAACTGGATCCCGGAACCAGGGCGCGAATCGATGAGCTCAACCCCATGCGCGTTCAGCGCGCGTGGGAAGTGCTGACGGCGACCGGTCGCGGGCTGACCGCGTGGCAGGACGAAACAGCCCCCCCGCTCCTGCCGCTGTCCAGTGCGACGACGATTCTCATCGACACGCCAAAGGACTGGCTCAATGAGCAAATCGAGAGGCGCTTCGCGCAGATGCTCTCGAACGGCCTCCTTGACGAAGTGCGCACGAACGCACCTGCCTGGCATCCCGCTCGCCCGTCGGCGAAAGCCATCGGCGCTGCGGAACTGATTGCGCACGTGCGCGGAGAGAAGTCACTGGACGATGCGCGCATGGCGGCCATCGTAGCCACGAGGCAGTTCGCGAAGCGTCAGCGCAGCTGGTTTCGCAGCCGAATGTCAGGGTGGCAAACCATGCGCCTGCCGCCCGGGACGGGTGCCTCTGCCTGAAGGCGGCATTGCTGCCGCTCGGGCAGCCACCGCATTGCCTGGCTGCGTTCAATTTGCCTTGAGGTACGCCACAAGTATGTCCCGCGCAGCCTGCAGGTCGCTCTTTTCGACCATTTCCGTTACGGTGTGGATGTATCTTGTGCCGACCACGATCCCGACGGCGCGGGCACCGGATGCCGCTTGCTGCGCGGCGGCTCCGTCCTGCCCTCCCGAGCGCAGCATGGTGCGCTGGTAGGGAATCTTCTCCTTCTCGGCCAGGGCCGCAAATTCCTCCGCAAGCGCCTTGTCGGCGATGAAGGAACCGTCTCGCAGATGCAGGCCGAACCCCTTGCCTTGCTCTGTCGTGCGATCCTGCTCGGGCACGCCCGGCGTATCGCAGGCAAGCGTCGTGTCGATTCCGATGCCGATGTCGGGCTTTACCCGGAACGCTGCGGTACGCGCACCTCTGAGCCCCACTTCCTCCTGCGTCGTGAAGACCACGTGGATCTCGGACCTGGTCTTGAACTTCCCGAGCCCGCGCACCGCCTCGATGCCGAGCCAGCAGGCAATCCGGTTGTCGAGCGCCTTCGAAACCACCTTGTCGCCAAGTTCCAGAAACGGCTCGTCCATCACGACCATGTCGCCGACCTTGACGACGTCCTTGGCTCGCTTGCCTAGGCCTGTATCAATGAAGAACTCGTGAGGCTGCGGAATCTTCTTCCTGTCCTCGGGAGAGGATATGTGAACCGGCCGTCCGCCCGGGTTCATGACAGCCTTGAGATCTTCCTTGCCCGTGCAGACGAGAACCCTGCGCGAAAAAAGGTTCCTGGGATCGAACCCGCCCAAGGTCTGGAGATACAGGAATCCCCCTTTCGAGATGTGGCTCACCAGGAACCCGATCTCGTCCATGTGACAGAGAAGCATGATCTTCTTCGGGTTCTTCGACTTGCCCCTCCTGACGCAATGCAGCGACCCCATGGAATCGGTGTTTACCTCGTCAAAAAGCGGCTTGGCCTCCTGTTCGATCTTGCCGCGTACGCGTTCCTCATGGCCCGGCACGCCGGGGGTTTCGCACAAGGTCTTGAGAAGAGTGATGTTCATGAGCCTGCTTTCATTTCTGGTCAAGGCGATCAAATTGTGAATCGAGCGATTTGCAAGCACTTTCGCGAATGCAGCAAGCCCGGACTTTCCAGCGCGGCGTGCATGGCGCAGCGCGACGCAAACCGGTGCATCAAAGCGGCCAGAAGAACGGGATCAGCAGCGATGCGAAAATGCCCGTCGAGAGGTTCAGCGGAATGCCGACCCGGAGGAAGTCCGTGAACCTGTACCCGCCGGGCCCGTAGACCATCATGTTGGTTTGGTAGCTGATTGGCGTGGCGAACGTGGCGGAAGCGGCGATCATCACAGCGATGACGAGAGGGCGCGGATCCACCCCGATGGAATACGCGAGCCCGATGGCAACCGGCGTCACGACCACGGCCACCGCGTGGTTTATTGTCTCCGACAGGACCGAGGTCACCAGGTAGATCGCCCAGACGATGAGGAACGGAGGAAGCGCCGCGACGAACGGCTCGATGGCAGAGACGATAAGCTGAATCGCGCCCGAGGTCTCGATCGCGGTGGCAACGGCAAGCATTGCAAAGATCAGGCCGAGAAGCCGGCCGTCTATGGTCGAGAATGCCTCGTCCGCATCAATGCAGCGGGTCAGCAGCACGACCGCCACTGCAACCATGGCGAGAAGCAGGATCGGCGCGGCGCCGATTGCCGCAAAGGCCACGATGCCTGCAAGCGTGCCAAGCGCCAGCGGCGCGTGCCCGCGCCTGAACGCCCGCGCCGTCGGCTCGGACACGTTGACAAGGCCGGTGTCGCTGGCCAGCCGGGCAATGTCCTCGGCAGCCCCTTCCAGAAGCAGGGTGTCGCCAACCCGGATCACGAGATCGTCGAGCTGTCGGCCAATGTTCTCGTTCCTGCGGTGGACCGCCAATGGATAGACCCCGTAGCGTCGCCGCAGCCTGAGATCCCCGAGCGAGCGTCCAACCAAGGTCGCTTGCGGCGTAATCAGGACTTCGACCGTCGAGGTCTTCCGTGACGAGAGCTTTTCGGCCAGCCGCACGTCCGGGTTGTCCTTGAGTCCAAGCAGTTCCTCCATCTGGGTGCGAACCACGACGCGGTCTCCTGCCTGCAGGCGAACGACATCCAGTTCCCGCCGGAGCGACGCGTCCCCCCGAAGAACATCGATCAGCCTGACGCCGCCTCGCTTGAAGAGATCGACCTTGGTCACTGCCTGTCCGATCAGCGCACTGTCCTCGGGAAGCGCGATCTCCGTGAAGAACTTCATCTTTGACTTGTCTCCAAGAAGCGTCCCCATGCTCGCGCGATCCGGCAAAAGGCGTGGCCCCAGGAAACGCAGGTAGATGCCGCCCCAGACGACCAGGATGACCGCCACGGGGGTCACCTCGAAGATGGTGAAGGGCTCCATTCCTCCTGCCCGCGCAACGCCGTCAACGAGAAGGTTCGTCGACGTGCCGATCAGCGTGCAGGTGCCGCCGAAAATCGCCATGTAGGAAAGCGGGATCAGCAGCTTGGACGACGAGATCTTCAGCTTCCGCGCCAGCTGGACGAAGACCGGGATCATCACGAGAACAACGGGCGTGTTGTTGACGAAGGCCGAGGCGACGACAACGAGGGCCATGAGCGCGCCGATCGCCATGGCCGGACTGTCGTCTGCCTTGGATTCGGCGAGCCTCGTGAACCATTCCAGCGCGCCTGTCCTCACAAGGGCGCCCATCACGATGAACATGGCCGCGATCGTCCATGGCGCCGGGTTGGCGAGGACATGAACCGCCTCTTCGTAGGGAAGCAGGCCGAGCACCAGGAGCGCTCCCGCTCCTGCGATGGCTGTGACCTCCGGCGGGTAGACTTCGCGAATGAACAGCGCGAACATCACGGCCACGACCACGAGCGTCACGATCGCAGGCGCGTCCGGGTGCAGATTTGCGAGTGCAACCATCATTGCCGTTTTTCCCCGCTTTCCGGCCTTCCCGCAAGCGTCCCGGCTTCCGAACCCGGCTGGACGAGGAATACTCCCACCAGCATCAGGCTTATGGCGGCCCAGATCCAGCCAGAATAGATCTCGCCAAGAATCAACATCGCCCAGAAGACGCCGAACCCGGTGACGAGGTAGCTCACCTGGATTGCAAACAGTGCACCGGCCCTCCCGACCATCCAGACATAGAGGCAGTAAGCCATCACGTGAACAAGCGAGACCGCAAGAAGCGCCATGTCCGGTAGTGCCCAAGGCGGCCTCGGGTCGATGAACTGTCCAGTCGCCTGCGCAAGCGGGAAGGTGATCGCGGAACCAAAGACCAGGGCGCCAAAAAGCGCGTCCACCGGATCGAGTCCCGCCGTGCCCCACTTTGCAATCAGGTTGCCTTCGAGCCCGTAGAAGAATGGCGCGATCAGCGCGAGCGGCACGAAGGCGACCATTGCACGCTCGGGAAGGCTCGCTTCCGGACCCACGATCAGGAGAACGCCCGCAAGACCCAGGCACAGGCCAAGCAGCCGGGACAGCACGAAACGCTCGATCCCGAATGCAAGGGCAATCGGGAAGGCGAACATCGGCACGAACGACAACAGGACTGACACGAGGCCAGCCGGCAGGTGCCGAATTGCCTCGTAGCTCGCAGAATTCGGGATGACCGTGCCGACCAGCGCGAGCTGGAGATAGACGAAGAGAGCCGGGGCGTCCCGGCGAATCCGACGTCGGCGAACGGCCTGCAGAATGCCCAGGACAACCGCTCCGATCGTCATTTGCCAGAAGACTAGCCCGAACTGACGGTAGCCCTCGCTCACGGCGATCTTGGCCAGCGGCTGGGTCAATCCCCAGCCGGCACCGGCAAGCAGCAACGCCAGAAACGGCAGGATCAGGTTGCGGGGCATCAACCTCAGGACGGAGGCGCGAGGACGCCGCCTTCTCGCACCGGCGCTACGTCCAGGGCCTTTCCGGTGCCATCATCGGTTGTGACCAGGGCGCCGCACAGCGTTGCCTCGCCCAGCGCGGCCTGGAAGCGGCCCTTTCTCATGCCGGTCACGAAACGGCCAAGCGGCTCTTCCTTGGCCATTCCGATCACCGAGTTGTAGTCGCCGCACATTCCGGCGTCCGTCATGTAGGCCGTGCCGCCAGGCAGGATCATCGCGTCGGCCGTGGGCACATGCGTATGCGAACCGAGAACGGCACTGGCACGCCCGTCGCAAAAATGGCCCATCGCCATCTTCTCGGACGTGGCCTCGCAGTGAATGTCGACGAGACTTGCGTGAACGGCGCCGCCAAGCGGAAACCTGTTCAGGATCTCGTCGATGGCCGAGAACGGATTGTCATAAGGGCGGTTCATGAAGACCTGGCCGAGAACCTGGGCCACGAGCACCTTCCGGCCCCTTCCGGCGTCGAACACCTTGGCGCCTGCGCCCGGCGCGGCTTTCGAAAAGTTCAGGGGACGGAGAATGCGCGGCTCGCGCTCGATACCTGACAGCATGTCGCGCTGGTCGAACGCGTGATCGCCCAGGGTCAGCACATCGGCACCTGCCTTGAGCAGCGAGGCCGCATGTTCCGGAGAGACTCCGAGGCCGGAGGTCGCGTTTTCGCAATTGACCACCACGAAGTCTGCTTGCAGGCGCGCCCGCAAGCTACCGAGCCGCTCGACAACCGCTTTGCGCCCGGATCGCCCCATCACGTCGCCAAGATACAGGATTTTCATGCCCTTGCCTCTAGATTGATGATTCCTACAAGGCAAGACGTCGATGTGTCCTTGACCGCAGGTAGCACATCACCCGGACAAACGGCCGAACCGATTTTTCTTTTGTCGGCGGAATCGCACCTACGAACGCGTTGACTGGCGCGATCGTTTCCGACCTAACGGGCCGCCATGAACCGTTGTGATTGTGAACCACGCTTCACGCGAACTGCCTGATCCCAGACTCCGTGACGACCAGGTCGAGAAGCTGGTCAGTCGCCTCACGCGGCACGTCGCGACATTCCTGGATGTCGTAGGCAAACCCGATTGCGGTCACGTTGTCACGCGAACGCAGTGCCTCCAACGTCCTGTCGTAATGGCCACCACCATAGCCAAGGCGGCCACCCGTGCTGTCGAAGGCAAGCAGCGGCACGATCAGGATGGACGGCACAAGTTCGACCCGATCCCGCGGAATGGCAGCGCCAAAGGCGCCCTCGATCAGTGCCGCGCCGGGCATCCACCGGCGAAACTTCAAGGCTTGATCCTTGCCCTGCACCACGGGAAGACAAAGCTCGTGAGATCCGGCTAGTGCATGCATTGCAGACCGAGGGTCGATTTCGGTGCGGATTGGCCAGTAGCCCGAGACCGTCAGCCCGGTTGCATCCCGAACCGCGGCAACAAGATGCTCGCACGCAGCATCCGCGTCACTTGGACTTGCCCCTTCACGACGGCGCGACGCTGCCTTGCGCATTCTGGCCTTCTTGGCCTTCAGGTTCGCCACGTTCACAGGAGCACCAAGGAAGCCAGGCCAAGAAACGTAAAAAACCCGACAACGTCGGTGACCGTCGTGACAAAACTTCCAGATGCGAGTGCCGGGTCGATCCGCACCCTATCGAGCGCGATAGGCACGAGAACGCCGGAAAACCCGGCCACGACCAGATTCACGATCATTGCGACTCCGATGACGACACCGAGCAGCGGGGAGCCGAACCAGGCGTAGCCTACTGCCCCCATGATCACGGCGAAGAGCCCGCCGTTTAGAAACCCTGCCTGGCTTTCCCGCCAGATGACCCTGAGCGCGTTCGAACTTGTCAGGTCGCGCTTTGCCAGGGCCCTAACCGCCACCGTCATTGACTGCGTCGCGGCATTTCCGCCCATGGACGCCACGATCGGCATGAGAACCGCAAGCGCGACGACGGCCAGCAGGACGTCCTCGAACTGCGCAATCACGATCGAGGCGATGATCGAGGTGACAAGGTTCACCGCCAGCCACGGGAACCTGCGCCAGACGATCGTGACGGTTGACGTCGACAGGCTTTCTTCGCCGACCCCCGCAAGCCGGAACACGTCCTCTTCGTGCTCCTCGTCCAGCACGGCCATGGCATCATCGATAGTGATCACGCCTGCAAGCCGGCCTGACGCGTCAACCACCGGGGCCGAGATCAGGTGGTACTGGTTGAAGGCGTAGGCGACGTCACCCTCGTCCTCATCGACACGAAACGTCCGGAAACTGTCCTCGGTGATCGTGGAAAGAGGCACGTCGCGGCGCGAGGACATGACCCGTCCCAAGGTCACGTAGCCGACCGGCTCGTGGCGCGGGTCGACGAGCATGATGTGGTAGAACTGTTCCGGCAGGTCATCGCGTTCGCGCAAGTGATCGATGGCGTCGCCGACCTGCCAATGCTCCGGGGCCGTTACCACTTCACGCTGCATGAGGCGGCCGGCGGAGTCCTCCGGAAAGGACAGCGACTGCTCAACCGCAATTCGGTCACCTGTGTCCAGTGCGTCGAGGATCACCTCCTGCTGCGGCTCTCCAAGATCTTCCAGGATGTCGACAACGTCATCCGATTCGAGTTCGCGGACCGCATCCGCCAACTGCTTGTCAGGGAGGAACTCGATGACGCCCTCACGGATGTCCTCGTCGATTTCCGAAAGGACCTCGCCGTCGATCAGGTGGCCGGCCAGCACCAGCAGTTCGCGGCGCCGGCCATCGTCAAGCTGTTCCACGAGGTCCGCGACATCCGCGGGATGAAGCGGGTCGAAGAGCTCTGCGAGGCGATCCGCGTCTCCAGCCGCCAAAGCCAGCTGGACCTGGGACACGAGACTGCGGTTGAGCGCGTATTCGTCTTCGCCGTGCTCTTCACCCGCTCTTTGCGAGGTCTGATCATCCATGGCATCGCCTCCTGTCGCAATCTAGCGCGCACATTAGCATCCGGCGCAGTTCGGCAACAGCGACGTCCCTTCAAGAACGGCAATCGCCGTCGTCGAAGAGTGGTCCCGGCCTGACCTATTTCAGGACCGGATCGGGGCTCCTAGATCTGGCCGACTTTCTTCAGGCGGGCGTCGCGCAGCCGGGCAAAATCATCGCCGGCATGATAGGACGAACGCGTCAGTGGCGTCGCGGACACCATGAGGAATCCCTTGCCATAAGCTGCCCTTTCGTAACCGGCAAACTCCTCGGGCGTCACGAACCTGTCGACCCGGTGATGCTTGCGGGTTGGCTGCAGGTACTGACCGATCGTCAGGAAATCCACGTCCGCCGCACGCATGTCGTCCATGACCTGGAGCACGGACTGCCTGTCCTCGCCCAAGCCGACCATGATGCCCGACTTGGTGAACATGGAAGGGTCCAGCTCCTTCACGCGTTGCAGCAGCCTAAGGGAATGGAAATACCGTGCCCCGGGGCGGACCTCGGGATAGAGGCCAGGAACCGTCTCGAGATTGTGATTGAACACGTCTGGCCGCGAATCGACTACGGCCTCGAGCGCGGAAGGCGCACATTTCAGGAAATCCGGAGTCAGGATCTCGATGGTCGTGTCAGGAGACCGCCGCCGGATCGCGCGAACGGTGCGCGCAAAATGCTCCGCTCCGCCGTCCTCGACGTCATCGCGGTCAACCGACGTCACCACCACGTGCTTGAGGCCGAGTTTCTGCACGGCATCCGCAACTCGACCGGGCTCGAAGGCATCGAGCCCCTCCGGGGGCTTTCCGGTTGCGACGTTGCAAAACGTGCAGGCCCTCGTGCAGACCTCGCCCATGATCATCATCGTGGCGTGGCCTTGGCTCCAGCACTCGCCCACGTTGGGGCAGCCCGCTTCCTCGCAGACGGTTACGAGACCATGCTCGCGCATGATGTTCCGAGTCCTGGCATAGCCCTGACCCGCCGGTGCCTTGACGCGAATCCAGTCCGGCTTCTTCGGCTGGCCGCTGTCCTGACGACGCGCCTTTTCGGGATGACGCTGGCCGGGGATCTTCAGGTCTCTGACACTCATCTCGGCTCCATCTGCCTGCGCGCCGCAATACCCGCAATGGAGCAGAAAGTCCAATCTTCATGAAGTCTTGCATGGCAGCCATGCAGGAGGTGAATGCATCTCCGAAAGGTGCGGCTTTCGACCATGCCCGAAGGCAAATGCACGGGCGTCCTATTTCCCGCCGACGCTGCCGGCCAGTTCCTGGATCCGCTTCACCATGGAACGAAGGCCGTTCGAACGCTGCGACGTCAGGTGCTCCTCCAATCCAAGGCGATTCAGTTCGGCACGGGCGTCAACGTTCAGGACTTCTCGCACGCTCAATCCCGAAAACAGGGCCTTCAGAACCGCAATCAGCCCGCGCACGATCACAGCATCGCTCTCGCCTTCGAAGGTGAAGATCGCAGTGGCGCCCGTCCCTTCGACGTTCGGCACCAGCCAGACCTGGCTTGCGCAGCCCTCGACCTTCGTGGCCGGCACTTTCAGCGCCTCGTCCAGAGGAGACATCGCCTTGCCCATATCGATGACGTGGCGATACCGATCCTGCCACTCGTCGAGGTAGTCGAAGGCATCCACGATTTCTTCGAATTCTTCCTGTGCCATGGACTTCCAATTAAGGCGAGTCCCGTTCAAGGTCCAGAGCCGGACGCCTCTCGAACCCCGCAGCCGGGCCGGCAGTTGCGGAAGGGGCGTGGGCCAGGAGCTTGTGGCCTTGAGCTTGCCGTATTGTGCCTTGTCGTGTGTGCCGCGTGTGCTATTCATGCCGTGCCATGAGAGCAAGTCTGCGCACTCCGATCTCAGGTTCGCTCAATTCTTGGCTTCCGGCCACGCCGCGACGCCCGCCCAAGCGGCATGGCGTCTGGGATTGGGGCTCGTGAATGTCGATGGCGTTTTGTTGGAGACCCGATGATACGCAAAAACATGTCGAAGGGAGATCGCGCAATCCTGTCAGTCCATCGACATATCTCCCAAGAATAAGGGCAAGGACAATGACGTCACGCAGATTTATCCTGATGGGTCTTTTGGCAAACGGCTTGTCAGGATGCGACGCTCTCCCGCGCATCGGCGGATGGCAATCAGAACCCATTTCGGACTCTAAGGGAGACGAGCTTCAAGCTGCGAACGAAGACATTCGTCCCCGGGTTGCCGAAATCACGACGCTTGCCGTCGAGAACGTGACGGGCGGTGTCATCGTTCTCGCGACCGCCCTGCCCGCGACTCAAGGCTGGTTCAAGCCCGAACTCGTCAGTGATGCGCCCGACGGCAAGCCGGTCGACGGGATCCTGTCCTACAGCTTCCGTGCGGTGCCGCCGCTCGAAACACAGCCCCAGTCGACGCAGCGGTCACGGGTGCTCACCGCCGCTCTCTTCATCCCGGATGCCCGTCTCGCCGATGTCCGGAGCATCAGGGTGAACGGAGTGCAGAATTCAAGGTCCGTTCGGCCCTGACAATCGAACCGCTGCGCTCGGCGCGAGTCAGACTTCGAACACTTGGACCGACGTCCCATTGGCACGAAGGGCGAGCTTGCCCTTGCAAATCCCGAGCGCATCTGCGCCGAACGCCTTTCGCCTCCAGCCCGTCATGGGCTGGCCATCGTAGTTGCCGGCTGCAATTTCATCCAGTTCGGAAGATGTCGCGATCAACTTCTGCGCAACACCGAGTTCCTCCGCCTTTGCATTGAGCAGCACGCGCAACAGGCTTGCGAGAGCAGGATTCACCTGTGCCTGGCCGCGCTGGCGGTCCGAATTCGGCAGCTGGTCGTCGGGCGTCTCGATTCCCGCCTTCACGGCAGCGAGCAATCCATTCGCAATTTCGCCTCTTCGGGCGTTTTGCAGCAGGCGTCGGGATCGGCCGAGCTGTTCGATTGTCCGAGGCTTTGTTGACGCCAGTTCCAGAATTGCGTCATCCTTGATCACGCGGTTGCGCGGAATGTTCTTGTCCCGGGCATAGGTTTCACGAAATCGCGCAAGCTCTCGCACGATGGCAAGGTGCCGACCCGAATCGGAGCGGGTCTTGACGCGACGCCACGCCTCATCAGGTTCAACTGCGTAGGTTGCCGGGTCGACAAGCACGGCAAGTTCCTCTTCGACCCAAGATCGTCGTCCGGACGCGTCCAGTTCCGCGGAAAGTCGTTCATAGATGTCGCGCAAATGCGTCACGTCCGCCAATGCATACCGCTTTTGCGCATTGCTGAGCGGACGCCTCGACCAATCAGTAAAGCGCGAGGACTTGTCGAGTTCGGCCTGCGCGATCTTTCGGACGAGCGTTTCGTACCCGACCTGTTCGCCGAATCCCGCCACCATGGCGGCGACCTGCGTGTCGAAGAGCGGCAATGGAATGATCCCGCCTTCGACGAAGAATATCTCGATGTCCTGCCGGGCTGCATGAAAGACCTTGGTTACGTTTTCGTTGCCGAGAAGCTCGTACAGCGGATCGAGGGTCAGGCCGCGTTCCAGCGGATCAACCAGAACGGCATCGTCTTGAGACGTTCCAGGCACTGCCAGCTGCACGAGGCACAGCTTGGAGAAATAGGTCCGATCCCGCATGAACTCAGTGTCAACTGTCACGTACGGAGCCGAAGACGCTTTTCTGCAGAACGCGTCGAGTTCCTGCGTTGTCGTGATCGTATACATCTCAGTGAATTGTCCCCGTGCCTGTTCCGGTCGCTGCACCGGCTTTCGGCGCAATTCCCTCGGACAAGTAAACCGGCGATCTGTCGCCGTCCGCGAATCGACGCAAGACCGCCGGATAAAGCTGGTGCTCCGCAGTCAACACACGGGCCGCGAGCACTTCGGCCGTATCGCCGAGGTTGATAGGTACGCGCGCCTGTCCCAGAACCGGGCCGGCATCAAGTTCGTCCGTAACTTCATGAACCGTGCATCCCGCCTCGTTGTCGCCGGCCGCGATCGCGCGGGCATGCGTGTCAAGGCCAGGGTACTTCGGAAGGAGCGACGGGTGGATGTTCAGGATGCGGCCGGACCACCGCCATGTAAATTCAGGGGTAAGTATGCGCATGAATCCGGCAAGGCAGATGATGTCCGGTCGGACAGCTACAAGGCGCTCGGTCAAGGCACACTCGAATTCGGACCTGTCGCCTCGAAACGGACGGTGATCCACGACTGCACTCTCTACATCCAACTCCCTGGCCCGTTTCAGCCCGCCGGCATTTGGCTCATTTGACAGCACGAGTACCGGGCGCGCAGGGTGGTTCCCGACCATGTCCCGCACGAGCGCCACCATGTTCGATCCGCCGCCGGATATGAGGATGGCGATCCGCCTCAAAGCAACTTACCTTGAAAGGCGACATCGTTGCCCGCGACCACCCTGCCTATCCGGAACACCCGATGCCCGGCTTCGGCAAACGTCGCCGCGGCGGAGTCGAGCGACGCCTCAGGCGTGACCGCAACCATTCCGATTCCGGCATTGAAGGTTCGCAGCAATTCCGATTCGGCAAGTCCGCCCGTTTCGGCGAGCCATGCAAAGACCGGGGGCAAGTCCCACGTGCCGAGATCGATTTCGGCGCCGAGACCGTCGGGCAACGCCCGCGGCACGTTCTCGGTCAAGCCGCCGCCAGTGATGTGCGCCAGTCCTCGCAATGCTCCCTCCCGGAAGGCGTTGACGGCACCTCGGACATAGAGCCGGGTCGGTGCCAGCAACGCCTCGCCCAGCGAGCCGGCCGCCCAAGGGCACGCGTCATCCCAGGAACAGCCGTGCTCTTCCACGATCCGGCGAACCAGTGAATATCCGTTAGAGTGCACGCCGTCGCTGGCAAGCCCGAGCAGCACGTCTCCTTCGGAAACCCCGGCAGGCAGGCCACGCCCTCTCTCCATTGCGCCGACAGCAAAGCCTGCGAGGTCGAAGTCGTCATCCGCGTACATCCCGGGCATTTCGGCTGTTTCGCCGCCAATCAATGCACATCCCGATCGCGCACAGCCTTCGGCGATTCCCTCGATCACCTGCGCCGCACGGTCGACATCGAGACGCCCGGTCGCAAGATAGTCGAGAAAGAAGAGCGGCTCGGCACCCTGACAAACCAAGTCGTTGACGCACATTGCCACGAGATCGATGCCGACGCCGCCAAGTTGGCCGGCCTCGATGGCGACTTTCAGCTTGGTTCCGACGCCATCGGTCGCGGCCACGATGATCGGATCCTCGTATCCCGCCGCCCTGAGGTCGAACATGCCGCCGAATCCGCCCAATCCAGCAACATTGCCGGGGCGAGAGGTTCGAGCGGAAGCAGGCTTGATTCGTTCGACCAGCGCGTTGCCCGCCTCGATGTCCACGCCTGCATCAGCATAGGTGAGACCGCCTGTGGCCATGCGTGTCCTTCTCCAGTTTGGGCTGCGGATACCGGAACGCTGCCTCGGTGTCCACGAGAGGCACTTCGCTTGACCGTCGCGCCCGGTCTGTTATCTCCTCTCCGGAGGTCGGGCCTGTAGCTCAATTGATTAGAGCAGTGCGCTCATAACGCATTGGTTGGGGGTTTGAGTCCCTCCGGGCCCACCATTCGCACGGATGCCGGATTGTTGCTGCGCGATGTCGGATGCCAACGACACGCTGGCGTTGGAGCATGTCCGCGCTAAGGCGTCTCGCCATTGCTTACGATCGTCCATTGCCGAGGCGCTGCCGACACTCGACCGGAAATCATGTTTAGTCCAGCAAATTGCCAGTGTATCGAAGGGCACCATGCTTCAGCAGTTTCTTTGCAGCACACGCATGGAGTGCTCGCAGTTCCAGCACTGGTTCGGATAGAATCACGTGCGACAAATTAACGCGTGACTTTGAATGGACATCAATCATCTCACGAAATTCTCCAAATTGAGATCGAGAACTTCTCCATCGGAATGAAGTCGAATTTCGCCAGTGCCTTCTTCATCAATGTACAAGATTGATATGCGTACCTTAGTGCGGCAACACGGGGAAACGGTGACGATGCAATAGTTGATCCAAGCATGCAAGGGTTAAGGCAAATGCTCCCAAATCCAAGGCAAACTTCATTATTCCAATGTCGACATTGCCTGGAAACATATTGATCTGGATTAACCCAAAAACTGCGTTGCGACACGAGATTGGTATCGATGTCAATGTCCGAATTTGCCCGGAGATGGAAGTGCCGGCACAAAGATTCATAAATTCCTTCTTTGCTGAGAATTCGGAGTTGCGTTTCAACCAATACAAATATAGCACAATCAATCATTGCCGATGTGGCAGTCTATGCCATCGCAACCAAGGAGAATCGCATGGCAACGAAATTCAACCTAGGAAAGCTCTCCGAAAGAGAACTGAAGGCGCTCAAACGCGACGTCGAACACGAACTCAAGACCAGCCGGGCGCGCACGATTGCGGCCGCGACGAAAGAACTTCAGGACGCGGCCCAGAAAATTGCAAAAAAGCACGGCCTGCCTGTCAGCGAAATATTGAGCAGGAAAAGAAAAAGCCGCAATTCCCCTGTACCGCCGAAGTATCGGAACCCGAACGATCCCAGCCAGACCTGGTCCGGCCGAGGACGCCGGCCAGGATGGTTCAGAGAGGCAAGAGACAAAGGCAAGTCAGCCAAGAGCCTCGAAATCTGAAATTGAGAATTGGGCGGCATTGTTTGCCGCCCTTTTTTCACCTTGGAATCGAAATCTCGGCCTTTAGGCCGCCCAAATCCCTGCTTTCCGAAAGTGACAAAGTTCCACCATGCTGTCGCGCCGCATCTGCAGCAATTGACAGGCCAAGCCCCACGCCCAAGCCGACATCTTGATTCCTGGCCGAATCAAGCCGGATGAAAGGCTTCAGCACGAATTCACGCTGATCTTCCGGAATGCCCGGCCCGCTGTCTTCCACAACAAACTTGATTCGATCCTTTGCAACTTGCGCAGATACCGTGGCGTGTCCGCCATATCGCACTGCATTGACAATAAGGTTTTCGAGAGCGCGTTGCAGCGCCGCCGGACGCAGCATTGCGCGCCCCTCTCCTTCCAGCGCTCCAAGGATCACCGGCTCGCTTCGCGCGAATCGATTCGTCAGCTTGCGCACGAATTCCAATGGATCAATTTGCACGGGCTCCTCCAAGGCGTCACCCTCCGCGAATGACAAAAAAGCCTCCAGCATGCCTTCCATATCCTGAACGTCACGGCGCATTGCTTCCGTTTCGGTACTGTCATCCATGAGCGAAAGCCCGAGCTTCATCCTGGTCAATGGCGTCCTTAAATCGTGGCTTACCCCGGACAGCATCAATGTTCGCTGCTCGATTTGACGCTCAATTCGGCTGCGCATGTCGAGAAACGCCTTGCCTGCCAATCGCAGTTCGGCCGCGCCTCTCGGTTCGTACGGCACAACACGTCCCTTTCCGAAAGCCTCCGCCGCAATTGCAAGGCGTCGAATCGGACGAATCTGGTTGCGCATGTACAAGAGCGCAATTGCCGACATCAAGAGCGCCGTAAACCCGATCAGGACAAGAAACTGATGCGGATTGCGCGCATTGAGCCGCCGCCGGGAAACGATCAGTTCGACCGGCCCCAACTCGGTGTCGACGGAAAGCCGGGCAAAGCCGTGAAGACCCACCAGATCAACTCCAAGCAATTGCCCTACCTCTCGATCAAGCGTTTCAATGACGGTCTTGCCCGACAGGTCAAACCAGTCACGCCGCGTCACGTTTTCCGCGGCCCCGGAAGAGATTCGGATGCCTAGGGGTTCGGCGACCTCCAGGGCTCCATCGAATGCGCTGTCTGAGTCCGGAGCATTAGCATCGATTCGGCCAAGGATGAGCTTGATCTCGTGCGCCACGGCCACAGTCATCTGCTCGGTCACGCCCTCGTACAAGCGCTGGATGAACACGACCGTGACGACCACCATGATGACGGTCACGGGCACGAGCAGGATCAGAATCGAGCGCCCGTAAAAGGTTCTTGGCATCCAGTGTTTCAGAAGCCGCGCAATCATGCCATGACCCTAAGGGCGAAGGAGCGGGAGAGAAAGGGCCGATGGGCAAACCGCAAGCAGGGCATGTCCGGACCGTTGGGGACGGGATTCGGTGCGTCCTTGCCCCGAACCCAGGCATGATGACCCATTGGGGAACGAACAGCTACATTGTCGGCGAGGGCCGGGTTGCAGTTATAGATCCCGGGCCTGAAGACGAATCCCATCTTGATGCAATTTTGCGTGCAACGGCGGGCGAGCATGTCACGCACATATTGATAACGCACGCGCATGCCGACCACAGCCCGCTTGCCCGGACACTTGCCGGGAGTACCGGAGCAGCCGTGCTTGGTTTCGGACCTCCCGAGGCCGGGCGCAATGCAACCATGCAGGGCCTTGCGAAGGCAGGTCTCGCAGGCGGTGGCGAAGGTGTCGACAGCCTGTTTCGCCCCGACAACCAGATATCCGACGGCGACGTCGTCAACGGCGAGGACTGGCAACTTGAAGTAATTCATTCACCGGGCCACTTTGCCGGTCATCTTGCCTTTCGAATGGATGACGTGGTCTTCTCGGGCGATCACGTGATGGAATGGTCTTCCTCGCTCGTGTCGCCGCCCGACGGAAACGTCCGGGATTTCATGCAGACGTCTGAACGCCTGGCCCGCCTGGGAGCCCGTCGGTTCCTGTCCGGACATGGGCCCGACATTCTGGAACCGGAGGAGCGCCTTTCCTGGCTGATCAAGCATCGCCAGGCCCGGGCAGACGCGATCCTGGATGCACTGAACACGTCACGGCAAAGCGTCGAGAAAATCACGCGCAAGGTCTACACCGACACCCCGGCTGCCATGCTGCCCGCTGCATCTCGAAACGTCTTTGCGCATCTCATCGATCTTGTCGAAAGGGGGTGGGCAACGGCACATCCAGAACTCGGACTGTCCGCGAGATTTTCCCGAAACTGACCCCTGCGTTCAATTGAAGCCAAGTTCCGGAAAGGTCCGGGCAGTTGCGGCAGGCCACTGAATTTCGCCGTTCCTTCGCACTGGACGCGGTCCACGAGCATTGCTATATCCACCGTCGGTTTTCCGGCGTAGCTCAGCGGTAGAGCAGTTGACTGTTAATCAATTGGTCGTTGGTTCGATCCCAACCGCCGGAGCCAACAAAACAAGGCCCTAGCGAAAAGTCGCTGGGGCCTTGATCGCTGCCAGTCTTTCGAGTCTCGATGTCTTGAGACAATTTCCTGTGTTTGGCGATGCCAATCCCTTGAGTCTTGCTACGAAAGGTTGACGCCTTGCACTGTTCCGCTTTCGCGGCATGTCGACGTCAGGCAGTCGAATAGCCGGACAGGGCGAAAATCGATCTGCGTCCCGAGTGCGGCTCCACACGACAAGTCTGCATTTTTGGGACGCGTGCACCCAGCCCTGATCGGCTGGGCGCTTCCCCTGTGTCAACCGTTCGTCGCAAGCCCCGTTGCTTTCTCCCCGGTCGGGTGGTCGGGCCGGCTATCGCGCCGACCCGAGTGCAGTCAGGTTGCGTAGGGCAGGCCGACATATTCGTAGGCAAGCGCGTGCTGGGCCGCTTCAGACGTCAGCAGCAAGTCATAGTCGTTCTCGCGAATCTTCTGATCGAACGGGTCCTCGCCGGGAAACACGTGCAACAGCTTGGTCAGCCGCCAAGAGATGTTCTCGGCGGCCCAGACGCGCATGAGCGCCGTGGCGGAGTAGTCTTCGAGCAGGACGTCGTTTGCGTCCTTGAAATGCGCCACCAGTGCACGCTGCAGGTAATACACGTCGGAAAACGCCAAGTTCAGGCCCTTGGCCCCGGTCGGCGGCACGATATGGCCGGCATCGCCCGCCAGAAACAGGCTGCCGTGGCGCATCGGTTCGCTGACGAAACTGCGCAGCGGCGCAATGGATTTCTCGATCGACGGACCTGTGTGGATGGTCTTGGCCACGTCGACTGGGAAACGGTGCAAAAGGGCTTCCCAAAACCGGTCGTCGGACCAATCCTCTGGCGTATCAGACAGCGGCACCTGGATGTAGTAGCGGCTGAGCATCGGGTTGCGCTGGGCCGCCATGGCCATGCCGTCCTCATGATAGACATAGATGAAGTCTTCGAGCGGCGGCTTCTCGACCATGATGCCAAGCCAGCCGAACGGGTAGATGCGCTCATATTCCTGGCGATGCGTGGCGGGGATCGCCTGGCGCGAGGGGCCATGGAACCCGTCGCACCCGGCAATGAAGCGGCAGTCGACGCGATGCCTTTGGCCGTCCTTCTGATATGTCACATGAGGCGCATCGGTCTCAATGTCGTGCAGTGCGACGTCCTTGGCATCGCAGACCACCGCGCCGCCATCGCGTTCGCGGGCGGCAAACAGGTCTTCGGTGATATAGGTCTGGCCATAGGCCATCATCTGTTGGCCCGTCCATTTCTTGACGTCGATGAGGAAGTCGGGACGGTCCTGCCAAAGGATCCTGTTTCCGTTCTTCGCCTTGCCTTCGCGGTCCATGCGCTCGCCGAGCCCGTAGTCACGCAGCAGCTGTGCGGCACCCGGCTCCAGAACGCCCGCCCGAATACGGCCAAGCACATGGCCCTTGGACTGACGCTCGAGCACGACGTTGTCGATGCCGTTGGCGTCGAGGATATGGCTGAGCAACAGCCCGGATGGCCCGCCGCCGATGATGCAAACCTTGGTCTTCATCGTCTCTCCTTGGCCGGAGGCGCGCGCCCCGGCGCGCGACCTTGATCTTGGTCTTCAGGTCAGTTCTGCAGAAGGCGTGCAGGCAACAGGTCTGCCCGGAGATATCAAGAACTTCCTTCGCGGTTTCGTCAGATTCGGAGGATTCCTACTGAACATGGGTTTCTTCTGGGTCCGCTTCTCGCTTGTGGGCTGCGCAGGTCGACCCGTGCCGGAGCCCGGCCCTTGTCAGTGACAGCGATTTTCCTGTATTTCGCACGACATTTCTTTCACGGTGATACCATGGCGCTTGACGGAGCCGAAAATCTAAATTCGCTTGGCTTTCCGAAGCTGCCTTCGGAGACCCGTGTCGTCGTGGCCATGTCCGGCGGCGTGGACAGCTCCGTCGTGGCCGCCGAACTCGCACGCGAAGGCTATGACGTGGTGGGCGTCACGCTTCAGCTCTATGACCACGGGGCCGCCTTGGCCAAAAAGGGCGCCTGCTGCGCGGGGGCGGACATCCGCGACGCGCGCCGGGTGGCGGAAACGATGGGGTTTCCGCACTATGTCCTCGACTACGAAAGCATCTTTCGTGAGACCGTGATCGAGGAGTTTGCCGAGAGCTACCTTGCCGGTGCCACCCCCGTGCCATGCATTCGCTGCAACGAACGGGTGAAGTTCAAGGATCTCCTTGAGACCGCGCATGACCTCGACGCGGACTGCATGGCCACGGGACATTACATCCAAAGGAAGCTTGGCGAATCTGGACCGGAATTGCACATGGCCGCAGATCTGGCACGGGATCAAAGTTACTTTCTGTTCACGACGACGCCGGAACAGCTCGAGTTCCTGCGCTTTCCCCTTGGGCATCTGGCTTCCAAGAAGGAGACGCGCGAACTCGCAGGTGCGCACGGCCTGTCCGTGGCCGACAAGCCCGACAGCCAGGACATCTGCTTTGTCCCGAACGGCAACTACGCGTCCGTCATCGAGAAACTGCGTCCGGGGGCCGCTGAGCCCGGCGCGATCGTCCATGTCGACGGGCGTGAACTTGGCAGGCACGCGGGCGTCATCCACTACACGATCGGCCAGCGGCGGGGCCTCGGCATCGGCGGTCTCGACGAGCCTCTCTACGTGGTCCGGCTGGATGTCGGCAACAAGCGGGTCATTGTCGGACCGAAGGAATTGCTCGCCACCCGCACCGTGCCGGTGCGCGAGATAAACTGGCTCGGAGACGAACCCTTCGACAGCGCCAGTGCGTGGAATCTCTCGGTCAGGGTCCGCTCGACGAGACCGCCGACAGAAGCCGTGGTCCATCCGGTCTCGGCGACAGAGGCGACAGTCGAGTTGCTGGCGCCGGAAGAAGGCGTGTCGCCAGGGCAAGCATGCGTCTTCTACGAAACCGGCGGCAGCCGCGTCTACGGCGGGGGCTGGATCTGGCGGGGGTCATGATCCCGCGAATAGCGTGGGCGGTCTCCGGGTTCATCAAACGCAGAAACCCGAGATCCCGACGACGGCTCTGGATCTGCAATCACTTGCGTCGGCGGCCGAGGGATCATCGTCCTCGGCCGTCACCTGCTCTCGAAAGCGCCGCGAGAACCGACCTTGCTGCACGCAGCCCCGGCGTCTCCTCTCCGCGACCGAGGCGCGCCATGGTCGTGGCCATGGCATCCAGTTGGGCCTCGCGAGCCGCTTGACTTGACAGCAATTCGTTCACGGCTTCTGCAATTGCTGCAGGCTTGCAGTCCGGACCCAGGAATTCCGGGACCGTCCTGGTGTCCGTCACGAGGTTGACCAGCGTCACCGTGTCAATGGTCGCCAGTCGGCTCATGACCTGCCACGACAGCCAGTTCATGTCATAGGCAACAACCATGGGCGTCGCGTTTGCGGCAAGCTCCAGCGAAACCGTCCCGGATGCGGCCAGCGCCACGTCGGCGGCAGCGAATGCCGCCCGTTTCATTGCGGGAGCACCGTCGCTGGGATCAATGACGATCGGCTCTCCGGACCATGCACGAACGCCTTCGCGGACAGCCGATGCGACCGGACCTGCAGCGGGCACGACGACACGTGCCTCGGGGCGGCTTACCAGAACCCTGCGCATCGCCTCTCCGAATACCGGCACGAGGCGCGCAACTTCCTTGGGGCGCGATCCGGGGAGTGCCAGCACGATGGGTGCGTCTCCTGTTCCGGTCTCGGCGCGAAATGCCCGGACGTCTTCCGAACCGGCAAGCGGCTCGGCAACGACCGGATGCCCCACGAAATCGCATGTCATTCCTGCCCTGGTCATGTGTGGGGGCTCAAACGGCAAGAGCGCCAGGACATGGTCCGTGTAGCGGGCCATCTTCTTCGCTCGCGACGCTCTCCAGGCCCAAACGGATGGTGCCACGTAGTGAATGCAGCACAGGCCCGGCATCCTTTTCCTGACAGCGCATGCCATGCGCTGCGAAAAGTCCGGCACGTCGATCGTGATCAGCGCATCCGGGCGCCAGGCCACGCAATCAGCCACGACCTCGTTCAGCCTGCGACGGAGCTTCAGGTATTTCGGCAGCACCTCTGCAATTCCCATCACCGACAGGTCGTCCATGGGAAAGAGGCTCTCCATGCCCTCCCCCTTCATTTCAAGGCCTGCAACGCCACGAAACTCCAGGTCCTGCACCTGGGACCGAAGTCCCCTAATCAATGCAGCACCCAGCTTGTCGCCGGAAGCCTCTCCTGCCAGCAGATAGAGCTTCATGGGTCCGGTCGGCCCGGACCGTCAGATGGTGCCCAATGTGTCACGGCTGTCGCACCCACAGGAAAATCCCGGCATCGTCGGCTGCCTTCACCGTTTCCTCGCGATCCAGTACCATGACACCTCCCGCCTCAATGACAATGCCATCGAGTCCCGCTTTCGCCACGCGTGCCGCGGTTCCGGGACCAATCGTCGGCAGGTCGATCCGACGATCCTGTCCGGGCTTCGGGGCCTTCACGAAAGTGCCTCCCGACCCGTCCGGCCTGCGGTTCAGGCTTTCCAGCATCCAGTCGGTGCCGAAGCCTGTCTCGACGGCGATGACCTGCCCCAAGCGAACGACGCAAGCCTGTCCGATATCCGCGACGCCAATGGCCTCCAGCGCGGCAACGGCACGGGCGGCATCCTTTTTGTCTCCGGGCGCAGGTTGATTGTGCGTGAGCACACCGGCAGCCGGCAACAGGTCCGGGGCAAGTTCATGGGCCGCGCGAATCACGAACCCCTCCGCCTCGAACATCTGCAGCAGGATCGTAAGTGCGCCGTCGTCACCCTTCCCGAGCGCCGCCATTATTCGGTCGATGAACGGCTTGCTGCGAGATTCGACTTCGCCGGGATCGAATTCCGGGCGACGGACGGCGCCTGCGAAGCAGAGTTCCGTCACGCCCCGTGTCTTGAGCGCGTCCATGAAGCTCGCAATGCGCTCGAGGCGAAAAATAAGTTCCGCTTCGATCTCGGGCGACGTGCCGTCAATCCGCGCCAATACCGGCTGCTCGGAAAGCGCACGCGCAAGATGGCCGGGCAACCCGCCATTGCCGGCAACCAGCGCCAGCACCTCAGCGCTCCGGCGTAAGATAGCTGCGGTCAGACGCGCCAAGGATGAATTCAACGATGTCCCGCACGTAGGTGCTGGATGTTTCGTCGCTGAGCCTGCGGGCACGGTCCTGGAAGGTGCCCTCCCCCTGCGCCAGCGTCTGGAATCCGGCGCGAAGGGCCATGATGTCCTCCCGGGAGACGCCCTTGCGCTTGAGGCCCACGAGGTTCAGCCCTTCAAGCTGCCCCCTCGGCGCCTGGACAAGACCGTAGGGAATCACGTCGTTCGTGACCATTGTCACGGCGCCGATGATCGCGCCCTTGCCCACGCGAACCCATTGATGGATGCCGGAAAGCCCGCCGATGATGACGTCGTCCTCGATCACGCAATGACCGGCGATCGCGCCTTGGTTCGCGACTATGACCCGGTTTCCCACCTGGGCATCGTGAGCGACGTGCGACCCGGTCATGAAAAGGCAGTCGTCTCCGACACGGGTCACGCCAACACCTCCAGCCGTGCCGGTATTCATGGTCACGCCTTCGCGAATGCGGTTCCTCTTGCCGACAATAAGCTGCGTCTTTTCCCCTTTGTACTTGAGGTCCTGGGGAATCTCGCCCACGACTGCGCCAGGGAAGATCACGGTCTCGTCACCGATTTCGGTCTCTCCCGTGACAACTGCATGTGACTTTATGATCACCCCTGCGCCGAGGGTGACCTCGGAGCCGATCACCGAGAAAGGCCCGATACTTGCGCCTGGCCCGATGACGGCCCCCGCCTCGACAACGGCGGATGCATGGACCGTGGCCTTGGGATCAATGCTCACTTCGGCATGTCCATCATTGCGGTGAACTCGCATTCGCAGGCGATCCCGCCGTCCACCGTGGCAACGCCCTTAAACTTCCAAACCTTGCCTCCGCCGCGCAGCTTGGTGATTTCCATCCTGAGAACGTCGCCAGGCACAACCTTGCGACGAAATTTCACGTCGTCCATGGCCATGAAATAGATCGCGGTCTTCCTGTCCACGAGATCCATCCCGACCCCCGCGATCACGGCCGATGTCTGGGCCATGGCCTCGACCATGTACACGCCCGGAAAGACCGGCTCGCCCGGAAAGTGACCGACAAAGAAGGGTTCGTTGATCGTGACGTTCTTGATCCCGACCCCTCGTTCCGTCCCATCGATCTCGATGACCTTGTCCACGAGCAGGAAAGGATAGCGGTGCGGAATTATCTTCTTGATCAGGCCGATATCCGCCGATTTCAGTTCATTGCCCATGGAGCCATCCCTTTTTCTTGAGGTAGCAAGGCGAAACGGTCGCTGCAAGCAAGCGGATTCCGGGTGCGCTCCGGGCACGTCTCCTGCCGGTGCCGCGCGGCAACAGGGATTGAACCTCACGGGGTCACATGCCAGCCTGCACCGAATTTTGCAACCGAGCCCTGAGGAGGCGGCATGCAGGAAGCGGGCACTGTCCCATCCGGGAAGATCAACGCCGCCATAATGGCCGGATGCCTCGTGGCGTTTCTTGGCTTTGGCTTCGCGGCGACCTTTGGAGTCTTCCTCAGCCCGATGAGCGAAGACCTTGGCTGGGGCCGAGAGACATTTTCCCTCTCGGTCGCGGTCCAGCTTCTCACTTGGGGATTCGCGCAGCCGCTTGCCGGTGCCGTGGCCGACAGGTTCGGGACCGCGAGAGTCCTGGCATTCGGCGCGGTCTGCGCCGGCATCGGCTTCATGTTGCGGGGCATCGTTGCGGACCCGGGGCTCTTCGTCCTTACGGGCGTCCTGGTCGGCGCGGGCACGGGAGCCGCGTCATTCCCGATCGTCATCGGTGCGCTCGGAAAGATCGTCTCAGAAGAGCGGCGCAGCTTCATTCTTGGACTGGGCACAGCCGCAGCGTCCCTTGGCATGTTTGTGGCCGCACCGGCCGCAACCACGATGATCGGGTCGATTGGCTGGTCAACCGCGCTGATCGTGATCGGCGCCAGTTTTGCCCTGATCCTCCCATTCCTTGTGTTCATCGCCCGCGTGGCGACACCGAGCGCGTCGGGATCGTCTGCCAAGGACTTTGGCAACGCGCTGGGCATGGCATTCAGGGACAGAAGCTATCTCTGCCTGTTCTTCGGTTTCTTTGTCTGCGGGTTTCATGTCGCCTTCATCCAGACACACCTGCCTGCCTACGTGATCGACATGGGCCTGGCAGTCTGGATCGGCGGATGGTCGCTGGCCCTGATCGGCCTCTTCAATATCGCTGGATCATTCCTCTCTGGATGGTCGGGTCAGGTCTACTCCAAGAAATGGGTGCTGAGCGGAATCTATTTTGCGCGCGCAGTGGTAATCGCGGCTTTCGTGCTGGTTCCGGTCAGCGGATCCAGCGTCCTAGTCTTCTCGGCCGTCATGGGACTTCTCTGGCTGTCGACGGTTCCGCTGACCATGGGCCTCGTCGCGCAGACGCAAGGGCTGAAGTTCCTGTCCACGCTGGCAGGTCTCGTCTTCCTGAGCCATCAGACAGGGAGCTTCCTGGGCGCCTGGCTGGGGGGCCGGATCTACGACCTCAACCAGGACTATTCTCCAATGTGGTGGACGGCCGTTGCGCTCGGTCTGCTGGCCGCACTCCTGCACATGCCCATTCGCGAGTCACCGGGGCCTCTTGCACTTGCCGAAGAGTCCTGACCGGAACCCGGGATGAACCAGGTCGGATCACGCAATGGACATCAGGTTTCGACGAGGCCGAGATCGGTCGCAGTAACGTGTGCGGCCACACACGCAGATGCGGGGCTCATGCGTCGGCCGCAGAGCCGCACGAAGATCGCCGGTTCAAGCCGGGCAACCTGAGACTCATGGGGCAACGGAGCGGGCAACGGAGCTGCACAATGCAAATGAACATTTCGCCTGACGACCGGGCGGGAAGGCCAGATTTCGCCATCATCAACACCTGGTCCGATCTCTTGTCATGCCGCTGCCATCTTCGAGATCGTGCGGAATGGGTTCGCAGCACCATTCCTGAACCACTGTCGACCGCAAACGAGGCGCGCATGGGATTCTGGGAGGCTTTTTCCGAAACGGATGGCAATTCCTGTCCGGTTTCTTCTTCCGAGCATTTCCCGGGGCCGTCCTGCCCCCGGCGCGCCCAAATTTCGTTCTGATTGTCGCGAGACACGCATGGATCCGAACCTGCTGCTACTTGCCACTGCCGCAATTCTGCTGGGTGGTTTCCTGAAGGGGGCGACCGGCGCTGGAGCACCCGTAGTTGGCGTCCCGATCCTGGCCGCGATCATTGACGTGCAGTTTGCGGTTGCGGTCTTCTCAGTGCTCAACCTCTTCTCGAACATCTGGCATTCGTACGCCTATCGAACGCACCGCGGATCTTTCCGGCTCGTCTACGGCTTTGCGATAGCGGGTTCGGTCGGAGCGATTGCCGGTTCAGTCCTGCTTGCGTCCCTGCCAACGGATGCCTTGATGGCCTCGCTGGCCGCAATTGTCCTTGCGTATATCTTCCTGCGGCTCTTTCAGCCGGACTGGAAGCTGAGTCGATCGACGGGATTGCGGCTCGTGCCCTATGTCGGCATCGTCGGCGGATTGATGCAGTGGGCCGGAGGGATCTCTGCGCCAGTTTCCGTAACTTTCCTGAATGCCATGCGTCTTCCCAGAGAAGAGTTCATTGCGACAATTTCGATCTTTTTCGTCGCCATGTCGCTCGTGCAGATCCCGTCTCTTGCCTACCTTGGCATCCTGACGACAGACCGCTCGCTCATGGCAATAGCAGCCGCGGTTCCAATGTTCCTTTCCATGCCGCTCGGCGAATGGGCGGCAAAATACATGTCAAAGGCAGTGTTTGACCGGATAATCCTGATTCTGCTCGCCGCAATTGCAATCCGGCTGATCTGGACATCAATGAGCTAGAACGCTTCCGGTCAATGGGAACCATTGATCTACGACGCCCGCTTGGGCGTGAGGCACATCAGGCCGAAGCAAAGCAGGGTCAGCATGAATGCCAGGAGGAACGGCGCGCCGGGCAGGTAGAGCAGCGAACCGTCCTTGACGAATTCACGGAAGATCAAGGTCATGATCAGCGGAGATATGATCATCGCCAGGGAAACGACGCCGGTAAGCACGCCCTGCAACTCCCCCTGCTGATTGTCCAATGCAGTCCTGGACATGATTCCCTGCAACGCAGGAAGGGCAACTGCGCCAAGCGAACCAAGAGGAATGAGGACGAAGACCTGCCAGGTTTCGGTGATGAATCCGTACCCGAAGAAACCGATCATTTCGAACCCCAACCCGAACAAGACGGTCTGCCGCTCGCTCATGTACTTGAGGACCACCCGAATCAACCAGCCCTGAACGAAGGCTATTGCCACGCCGTAGGCCGCCAGGGTGACTCCGATCATCCATGGCTCCCAGCCAAAGCGCTCCAGCGTATAGAAGGACCAGATCGCCGGATAGACGGTGAATGCGACCTGAAAGAAGAACATGATTGCCAGGAGGAGCTTCAGACCGGGTAGCCGGCCAACATGGATGAGGCCGCCAAGCGGATTCGCCCGTTTCCAATCAAATGGCCGCCGGATTTCGTCGGTCACGGTTTCCGGAAGGACAAACCAGCCGAACACCATGTTGCCTAGAGAAAATGCGGCGGCCGCATAAAACGGTGCACGGGTCCCAAATTCGGCAAATGCCGCGCCGAACAGCGGTCCCAGCACAAATCCGATTCCGAATGCGGCACCGATCAGTCCAAAGTTCTGCGCCTTTTCGTCAGGCTCGGATATGTCGGCGATATATGCAGCGACCGTCGGCTGAGTTGACGCTGTCAGTCCGCCGATGACCCTGCCTACGAACAGCAGCCAGATCGTGTGGGCGACACCCATCACAATGTAGTCTATTCCCATGAAAAACAGCGAAATCAGCAGTACCGGTCGCCTGCCGTAGCGGTCGGACAGGTTCCCGATCGTCGGGCCAAACAGCAACTGCATGAACGCAAACACCGATGCGAGAATCCCTCCCCAAACCGCCGCAGAACCGAGAGTGCCGCCTCCGACCTCCAGTATGAGATCTGGCATGACTGGAATGATGATGCCGATGCCGATTGCATCTATGGCGACAGTTGCCAGCACGAAGAACAGCGGCAACTTGCCACCCTGGAACCGATTGGTCATTGGGCGTCCAGTACGAAGATCACCGACATGCCCCGTGCAGGAAGACCATTCGGCAAGTCCGGCTCAGTGGATTCCCGGCTCGTCCTGCATCTCCAGACGCAGGCGGTCACCGGATTGCTCATGACTTCGGGCGAATTCTTCGTTGAATTCGACTCCGAGCCTGCAGCCGTTGGGCAAGCTTGCACACCCTTCACCGATTTCAATCGTGTGGCCGATCAATTCGACATGAACGGCCCCTCCTTCCCTGGCGGCATCCGAGGTCAGCAGGTCGGGAGTGGATGCCGCCAACTTGAAATTCGCAGCTCCCTCCTTCGGTCCGCCCAGTCGCCCTCTGCAGGATCTCTGCTCCGCCAGAACGCTGCTATGGTGTAGAGGCACCGCCTTGATGACCAACAATTGCCCAAACTCCCTGCAAGCTGCTGCGTTCACACCAATTCCCAACATTGACACACCCGAGGGCGGCAGTGGATGTCAGTCTTTCCAGATATTTGAGCATTACAACATCAAATTTGCGTCACGCTCGAAAATGATGAATCCTGCGCAATCCAGAAAGGCTCGCCCTCGTTCCATCCCAGTCGCCAGCGAACCCGAACCAGTGTCATCAGGATGAATTCCCAGTGACTTGCAAAACCGCTGATCGGACATTTCCTGCATCGTGCATTCGCCAAAGTTCTTTCAAACAACGATCTTTCGTGCGGCGTGACATTGCCTGGGCTTGGCCTCAACTCCCGCCCGGCCCGATACAAGAGTCCAGGCGTGTTCAGGGCAATCCGCGCGGCCAGCGCGCACGTGTCCTTCCCGCAGCCGTGCAGTCCTGACCTGGATTCAATCGAGCAGGCGTACGCCAAGACCAAGCAGGCTTCGGAGCACCGCCGCCGGGCTACGGGCGGCGTTCTGGCGCGCTGTCGGCAAGGTCCTCGGCAAAGAATGAACCGCAGGAATGCGCGAACTACCTAAGGACTGCTGGACAATTCCTCCAACCGAACCGGACACGTTCTAGCGATGAGGGTGGCCATGTCCACACAAACAAGTCGCCGTTGGTCACCTCATCTGTCCTGGCAGGAACAGGGCGATCTCCGGGAATGCGACAAGCAGTGCAAGGCAGACCGCCATTGCGAACCAGAACGGCAGGACACCTCGAAAGATCGTGCTCATGGGAACGCCCGCAGCAACGCCTTTGACGACAAAGACGTTGATGCCGACGGGCGGCGTGATCAGTCCCATCTCGATCACGACTACGCAGATCACCCCGAACCAGATCGGGTCAAACCCGACGCCGGCGATGATCGGGAACACGACCGGCATCGTGACGACGAGCATGGCGAGCCCGTCGAAGAACATGCCAAGAATGATGTAGCCAATCAGGATCAAGGTCAGGGTTCCGTAGGGTCCGAGGCCGAACTCCTGAAGCTGCAACGCGAGGGTCTCGGGAATGTGCGTGAGTGCCAGGAACGGCCCGAAGACATGCGCTCCGATAATGATCAGGTACAGCATGGCGGTCGTCGTCACCGTCTCAAGCAGGATTTCGGGAACCTCGCGGAACTTCACGGCACCGGTCCCAAGCGCTAGAATCGAGACAAGAGTTGCTCCCACGCCGGCGGCCTCGACTGGCGTGAAGACACCAAGATATATGCCGCCAATGGACGCCAGGATGACCCCGATCAGCGGCAGTGATCTGAGGGACGCCATCAGTTTCTCGACGGCAGTCGTGCTTGGACCAACCGGACCGGCATCGGGACGTATCGACGTGACCGTCAAAATGACAGCCACGAAGAGGAGCGAAAGCAGAATGCCGGGCAAGATGCCCGCGATGAAGAGCTTGCCGATGCTCTCTTCGGTCAGGATCGCGTAAAGCACGAAGCCTGTGGATGGCGGGATCAGTATGCCAAGCGTACCACCTGCTGCGACTGAACCCGTCGCAAGGCCGTCGGCATAGCCGAACCGCTTCATTTCGGGCAGGGCGACCTTCCCGATAGTCACTGCAGTTGCGACGGATGAACCTGACACGGCAGCAAAGGCGGCGCAGCCCAGAACCGTTGATGATGCCAATCCGCCCCGCAACCTGCCAACCCAGGCATATGCCGCTTCGTATAGTCGCTGGGAATAGCCTGCCGCCCCGGCCATGTTGCCCATGAGCACAAAGAGCGGAATGATCGAAAGCGAATAGGCCGTAATCGACGTGTAGGTCTCCGACGACATCGTGGCGATCGCCGCCCGCAGGCCGTCGATGACCCAAATCCCTCCGAAGCCGACAACAAGAAGTGCCATGCCCACCGGCAATCGCGCGACAAGGCAAAAGAACAGCGCGACGATGCCCCAGGCTCCGATCAGGGTTTCACTCATAGTCGGTAACGCCTTGCCGAAACTGTCCGACCAACTGTCCGGCGAGAACCACCGCGAAGAGACCCATGCCAAAGGTAATTGCGCCATACGCAATCCAGACCGGAATCTCTATCATGTTGGTGACGTCGTCGTACTCGTGGGCATCCAGCATCTTGTCCCAGGACTTCCGGACGAGGAGGAAGAGCACGAAGCATGAGACGACGCGGGCAAAGACGTCGCCCGCAAACCTGCCCAGCGCCCCGATCCTGTGATCCAGGAAGTCCACGCGGATGTGCCCGTTCTGAAACGTGGTGAGGGGCATCGCCGCCATGACCACGAGCGACATTCCGATTTCAACCAGTTCCTGGTCGCCGAGAATGGGCTGATTGAGCACGTAACGGGCGAACACTGCGGTGCTGACCAGGAGCACCAACCCGAAAAGGACGAGGCCGCCCAAGAGAGCGACCCCGTTGAGAAGGCGCTCAGGAGACCCCCAAACGCCCGGAAAGCTGCCTTGATCGTCAGCCATTACTGCCGCAATGCGGCGGCCCACCCCGAGGCGTCGATCCCCTCGGCATCAAGTTCAGCAATCACTTCGGCGGCAAGGTTGTCGCTCGCCGCATTGAACTCGGCGGCAGCTTCCGCCGAAAGCGTGTGGACTTCGCCGCCCTCGGCGACCCACTTCTTCAGCGACTTTTCAGAGGCATTTGTCATGGTGACTCGACCGCCTTCGGACATCTCGGCACCGGTCAACTCGGTCAGCTTGGCCTGGGTATCGGCATCCAGCGCTTCCCAGCTGTCGCGGTTCATGACCAGCATGAACACGGAGTTCGTGGCATTCATGCCAGCGGTGATGTGCTTGGTCACTTCGCCGAGCTTGAAGCTCGTCAGCACGGAGGCGTCCACGAGGGTGCCGTCCACGACGCCGGTGTCCATCGACTGGTAGACCTGCGTGATCGGCATTGAGACGGCGGTCGCTCCCCAAGCTTCAACAAGTCGGCCAGTGTTCTTGGACGGCACGCGGATCTTCAGGCCAGCCAGATCGGAAAGCGATTCGATCTTCTTTTCGTGCATCAACAGCATGGCATCGCCGGCCGTCCAGAGTCCCAACAGCACGACACGGCGGAATTCCTTGTCGAGCATGTCGATGTTGGCCCAAATCGCCTCGGTCTTGTTCACGCCAGGCTTCACGATGCCCGGAACCTCGACCAGCAGCGTCTGCTTGAACTGTGACGCCGTATAGCCCGGCAGGGCGTACACGATGTCGGCCACGCCGTCGATGACGCGGTCATACTGCTTTACCGGACCTGGACCAAGCTCGCCGCCCGGATAGACGCGTATGGTCGTCGCACCTCCGGTTGCTTCTGCCAGCTTCTCCGCAAGCGGCACGAACATTTCAATGTGCAGATGGTACTTGGTAGATGAAAAATGGGCGAGCTTGAGTTCCTCTGCATGCGCCATTGCACCGATGGCAAGCGCGGCCAGGCTGCCGAAAATGGGTCTTATGACAGTCATCGTCTCCTCCCTTATGATAAATCCCTGTCAAGTGCAGGATTGCGCACGCGGTAGCGACACCGAACGGATCCTGCCTGCACCCCTGTGTGGCGACTCTTGCCGCTCGCGTCAAGGCAACCGGAATCCATGGGCGCGACCCCAAGCATTCGTCGAAGGATCGAGACTGGAACCCATCATGAACTCAAGCCGGATCACGAATGGACAACAGGCCGCGACGAAGGCAGGATCGGGCCTAAGGACGAACGCTACTGGAAACGCCGATACGGAGCACATGCCTTGGCCGTAAAACAATACGAAGACCTGCGATCCGCCCGGTGGTTCAAGCCCGACGACCTGAGATCCATGGGCCATCGGAGCCGCGCGATGCAGATGGGCCTGTCCCGTGATGACTGGGAAGGGAAGCCCGTCATTGCCATCATCAACACGTGGTCCGATCTTTCGCCATGCCACCACCACCTTAGAGATCGCGCGGAATGGGTTCGGCGCGGCATCCTACAGGCGGGCGGCATGCCCGCCGAACTGCCCGTGCACGACTTTTCCGAGCAGCTCCTCAAGCCACCTCGATGCTCTATCGCAACATGGGTGCGATGGAGGTGGAGGAAGCCCTGCGCTCTCATCCGGTCGACGGTGCCGTCCTGATGGGAGGCTGCGACAAGTCCACCCCTGCCCTTGTCATGGGCGCGATCTCGATGGGCCTCCCGTTCATCTTCATGCCGGCCGGAGCGATGCTGAGGGGCAACCATGCCGGCAAGACGCTGGGCTCGGGCACGGATGTCTGGAAGTACTGGGATGCACGCCGCGCGGGGACTGTCGACAAGGCGGAGTGGGACGGCATCCAAGGCGGCATCGCGCGCAGCTACGGCACGTGCATGACGATGGGCACGGCCTCCACGATGATGTCGATCGCGGAAGGGTTTGGCCTCGCGTTGCCGGGCGCATCGTCGATTCCCGCACCCGATGCAGCGCACAAGCGCATGGCTGCGGAATGCGGCCGTCGCGCGGTCGAAATGGTCTGGGAGGACCTGACCCCCGGAAAGGTCGTGACTGCCGCCGCCGTGCGAAACGCCACCGTCGTGGCCATGGCCACCGGCTGCTCGACAAACGCCATAATCCACCTCATTGCCATGGCCCGCCGTGCGGGCATCGACTGGGGACTCGACGACATAGACGCGATAGGCCACGACGTTCCAGTGATCGCGAATGTCCGGCCAAGCGGCACCGAGTACCTGATGGAGGACTTCTTCTACGCGGGCGGCCTGCCGGCGCTGATGAAGGAAGTCAGCGCCCACCTCCACCTCACGGCCATAACTGTCACTGGCAAGTCACTTGGCGAAGGCATCCTGGAGGCGGTGAACTACAACGACGATGTCATTCGGCCCCTGTCGAATCCGGTCTATCATGAGGGTTCGCTGGCGGTGCTGCGTGGCAATCTCGCGCCCGACGGCGCGGTGATCAAGCCAGCGGCCATGGACCCCAGGTTCCAGACTCACGCCGGCCCGGCAATTGTTGCAGACAGCTACGCCGAACTGCGAAAGATCATCGATGACGAGAACTACCCCATGACGCCGGACCACGTGCTCGTCCTCCGCAACGCGGGGCCTCAAGGCGGACCGGGCATGCCGGAATGGGGCATGATCCCGATGCCCAAGGCCCTGCTCAAGCAGGGATGCCGCGACATGGTGCGGCTTTCGGATGCCCGGATGTCGGGCACGTCCTATGGCGCCTGCATCCTTCATGTGGCGCCGGAGGCCTTCATCGGCGGACCCTTGGCACTGATCAGGGACGGGGACGTCATCGAGATGGACATTCCGAAGCGCACGCTCAACGTGAAGGTACCCGACGCGGAACTCGAACAACGCCGCGCTGAATGGAAGCCGCCCGAGCCGCGCTACGAACGCGGCTATGGCTGGATGTTTGCGCGGCATGTCGAGCAGGCAGACAAGGGATGCGATTTCGACTTCCTCCGCACGGATTTCGGAGCTCCCGTCCCCGAACCGGAAATCAACTGACGCGAGAGAAAATCCGGATCCATCCCGCGCGAGAGGGACTCTTCGGCCGGGTCATGGGCAGCTGCACAGAACGAGGGGCGCGAATGACGGTTTCAGACGATGCGATTCAGAGACTCCGGCACGTGTCGGTGGCGACGCTGGCCACCGCGCTGTTCAAGAGGGGCCTGAGGCGACAGGTCGTTCAGGGCGTCACACCCGTGATCCCCAAGGGCCGCAACATGGTCGGCCCCGCCTTCACGCTGCGCTACATGCCCGCGCGCGAGGACAGGAACCAGCTTTCGGAGTTCCAGAATCCGAGGCATCCGCAACGTCACGCGATCGAGACCTGCCCGCCCGGCCACGTCCTTGTCATGGACAGCAGGAATGACACGCGGGCCGCAAGCGCTGGCGATATCCTGATCACGAGGCTCATGGTCAGGGGCGGAGAGGGCGTCGTGACTGACGGCGGTTTCAGGGACGCACACGCCATCGGTGCCCTGGACATTCCCGCCTACCACCAGCGCCCTTCGGCACCGACAAATCTCACGCACCACGAGGCGATCGAGATCAATTGCCCGGTTGGCTGCGGCGATGCACCGGTGTTTCCAGGCGACATCGTCGTGGGCGACGATGAAGGCGTGATCGTGATTCCGGCGCATCTTGCCGAAGAGGTGGCAATCGAGGCCCATGAGATGACCGAATACGAGACCTTTGTGGCGGAACAGGTTCGCGCCGGCGAAACGATCATCGGGCTCTACCCCGCAACCCGCCAGGAGAACATCGAGAAGTACGAAGCATGGCGAGAGGCAAGAAAGCGGTGAATTTTCTCTCAGACGAAGAGATGTCCGGCACCTGGGTCGGGCGCGTGTGGCGACCGGGAATTGGCCCGTCTGTCGTGACGCTGCGGAACGGAATCGTGGCTGACATCACGTCGCGGACCGCGCCAACAGTCAGGGACGTGCTGGAGATGGACGACCCTGTGGACCATGTGCGCGGCTCCGAGGGCGAAGTCACCGGCTCACTTGATGCGGTGTGCGGTGCATCGGAAAGGGAAGACAGCCTGACCTGGCTGGCTCCTTGCGACCTTCAGGCGGTCAAGGCCTGTGGCGTGACCTTTGCCAGGTCCATGGTTGAGCGCGTGATCGAGGAACAGGCCGCCGGTGATCCGGCCAAGGCGGAGGCGGTACGCAGCCGCGTGCGCAAGATCGTCGGCAACACGCTCAACGAGATCGTGGCAGGCTCGGAAAACGCGGCGCAGGTGAAGCAGGAACTGATCGCGGAGGGCCTCTGGTCGCAATACCTCGAGGTCGGAATCGGCCCAGATGCGGAAGTGTTCTCGAAAGCACAGCCCCTGTCATCAGTCGGCACATGCGCTGAAATCGGTCTCCACCCCGTGTCGACTTGGAACAACCCGGAGCCCGAGATTGTTCTGGCCGTGAATTCGAAGGGAACCTGCCACGGCGCAACGCTTGGCAACGACGTCAACTTGCGGGATATCGAAGGCCGGTCAGCTCTCCTGCTTCCCATGGCCAAGGACAACAACGCGAGTTGCGCCATCGGCCCCATGATCCGCCTGTTCGACGAGACCTATTCCATGGATGACGTGCGCAGTGCCGAGTTGAACCTGCGAGTCGAGGGCGAGGACGGGTTCGTGCTGGAAGGCCGGAGCCTCATGTCCGAAATCAGCCGGGATCCCCTTGATCTCATCGCGCAGGTCATCGGGCGGCATCACCAGTATCCGGACGGGTTCGTGCTCTTCCTCGGCACGCTGTTCGCGCCCATCGAGGACCGGGACGAACCCGGCCAGGGATTCACGCACAAGCTGGGCGACCGGGTCACGATCTCCTCCAAGGGACTTGGCGTCTTGCACAACACGGTGCGGCTCTCGACCGAATGTCCTCCGTGGGACTTCGGGCTGGCTGATCTCATGCGCAACCTTGCAGCTCGAGACCTCGTCTGAGGGCAGGTCTCGAAGCCGCACGCACGGTTCATCGCATCGAATGCCTCATGGAACTCGATGCCCCCGGAAAAGTCGTCCCCCGGGGGCAGTCAATGCGGCATGCAGGTCTGGTTTCAGGTCAGCCAAAAATGTCGGCCGTAATGCCCACATACCAGCCTTCGGACTCCTCGTATGTCGCCTTCCGGAGAGCAGCATCCTCGCCCGTCTGGCTGATGAATCCGTCGACCTTGGCGATCTTTTCCGGCGTCGCCTCGTACGTGGCGCCGACTTTCACGCCGTCATTGCTTGCGATAAGCGACCAGCACGTGTTCGAGAACCTGGCCGGGAACACCTTTGATCCGGTCAGGGCGCCCCGGACGGCATTGGCGCAGACCTTGGCCTGGCTGTTTGCCGAGAAGCCCGACTTGGGCATGTCGCCCTGCTGGCTCGCGTCGCCCAGAACGTGAACGTCCGGATCCGCCTTGCTTGACATGTCGACCGCATTGACCGGAGCCCAGTTGCCGTCCGTCACGCCAGCGACTTCCGCGATCCGTCCTGCCTTCATGGCAGGAATGACGTTGACCACGTCGGCATTCTCAACCTGGCCGTCAATGTCCACGGTCATTGCGTCAGGATCAACGGAAATGTTCCCGCCCCCGAAGTCCGGACCGAGGCGGCTGATCATGCCGCCATAGTGCTTCTCCCAGCCTTCCTCGAACAGCGCCTGCTTGGAGAACTTCTCCTTTGGATCGGCGATCAGGATCTTTGCCGTCGGATTGTTGTTCTTCAGCAAGTGCGCGACCATGGAAACGCGCTCGTAGGGCCCCGGCGGACACCTAAAGGGGTTCGGCGGTGCCACCATGATGAATAGTCCGCCTTCCTTCATCCCCATGAGCTGAGCCCTGAGGAGCTCGGTCTGCGAACCGGCCTTGTAGGCATGCGGCATCTTGTTCTGGGCCGATACATCCCATCCCGGCACCGAGCCATCGACGAAATCAATGCCCGGAGAGAGGATCAACTTGTCATAGTCGAGCGTCGCGCCGCCGGCGAGCGTCACCGTCTTCGCGCTGCGGTCAACGTCCACGGCCCAGTCATGCACCACGTTGACTCCGTGAGCACTCGCAAGCGTGCCGTAGCTGTGACCGATGTCCGAGACTTCCTTGAAGCCTCCCAGGTAGAGATTCGAAAAAAAGCAGGTGTAGTAGGTCCGCGTCGGCTCGACGAGCGCAACGTCGATCGCGCCGTCGCTGTCCTTGGCGACATAGCGCGCAGCGGTCGCGCCGCCCGCGCCGCCGCCAATCACGACGACGCGTGGTCGCCCGTGTGAAGCGCCCCATACGGCGGGTGCGGCAAGCGAGGCGGTGGCCCCTGCCGAGCTTGCCAGAAACGATCTTCTGTTCAGTGACATGTTTCCCTCCTTGAAATTGTCAGTCTTCGAGAGCCGCAAAGTAGGCGGCCAACGCCGCGATTTCCTCGTTGCCAAGGCGTCCGGCAACCATGTTCATGACGGGATGCTCGCGTACGCCAAGCTTGTAGGCATGCATAACCGTCACGAACCTGTCTTCCGCCCAACGCACGATGGATGGAATGCCGTCGTCATCTCCATCCGCCTGATGGCAGGTCGTGCACTCGGATGACAGGTATTCGCCGTACTCCGGATCACCCTCAATGTCGAGCACCGATGAATCGAGCGCGACTTCGGGGGCGGCTTCGGAAGCGTCGCCGTCTCCGGCGCCGACGGGAGATTCCGAGAACGACTTGAGGTACGCAATGGTGGCGGCGATTTCGTCCTCCGACTTGAGTCCGGCAAAGGACATCTTGGTGCCTCTCAGGTACACGCGCGGCTTTGCGAGATATCCGGCAAGTTCCTCCTCGTTCCAGATGAGGCCGCGCATGCCTGCCGCCTTCATTGCCTTTGAGTAGTTGAAGCCACTCACGCTTGCCGCGACGCGACCGACGACTCCATTCAAGGTCGGCCCGGCGCGGTTCTTTGCATCCTCGCCGACCTGATGGCAGGCCCTGCACTTCCTGAATGCCCTTTCGCCTGCGGCAACGCGTTCGGAAACCGGCGAGGTCATCGCAGCTTCGTCAATTCCGGATGGCAGTTCGGCGGTCTCGTTCGCCGCGACGTCGGCATCGCCGATGCTCTCCGTGACTTCCTTGGGAGCAACTTCCTGCTGCACGGCCGTTGGACCGGACATGTGCGCTGAGGCTGATGCCGGCACCGTCTCGACGAGCCGATTGGCAAACACGTATGCCGAAATGAGGACAACCGCCACGCCCGCAATCGACGGAATGAAGACGCCAAGAAACCTCAACATTTTCCCCGTCTCCGCGCTCGCTCGCGACCCAAGACCGGGCGCCGTGTCCGCGGTGGATCGCATTTGCGCGACGCACTTCCCGAAGCCTGGGGATAGTCGCTAGACGTGCGCGGCCGAGACATGTGCCTGTCAACCGACCTCGATCCGCCTCGACAGGGTATAGACGTCACCGTCGTCATCGTACCACGTGAAGACAAACTCGCCCGACTCCGGCACCTTGGACTCGAACTGAAAGTACGGATTGCTCGAAATCGCCGGTTCCATCTGCACATCGATCACCGAATGGCCGTTAAATTCCGCAGTGAACCGGTTGATGATTGACCGCGGCACGACGTTGCCGTCGCTGTCCTTGCGCTGGCCGGATTCCATCTTGTGGTTGATCAGCGTCCTGATCGTGATCGTGTCACCGGCGGAGGCCGTCTTCGGAAGCTTGACGCGGGGCGTGACTCCTGTTGCCATGTCTCGTCCTCCTCAACCGCCACAGCCACCGATGGTGACCTTCACGGACCTGCTGGTCTTGCGAAATGTCCCGTCTTCCATTTTTGCAACCGCAATTACGTCCTGGCTCTGCGCAAGGCGAATCCGGGTCGAGCCGGAGGACGAAGCCGAGAGCGGGCCGAAGCTGAACCTGGCCACGCCGGGCAACGGATTTCCCGTGGCAAAGACCATGATCGCCACGGCACCATCGGCGGAAATGCTGATCGGCACTGCATTGCCGTTCTCGGCGATTTCAGGAATGTCGAGAACGACGCCTCCGTCGGCAAGCTCCGCGCCGCCGGCGAACGCCGCGATGGCATCATCCGCTGCGCTGGCCCTGGCCGGAACGGCATTCAGCCCGTAGGCTGCGACGCTTCCTGTCGCGAGCACCATCACGTCTCTGCGCGTCATCGGCATGTCGAAGCTCCTCGTTCTTCCCTGAGCGTCAACAGATACGCGGGGACATCATCATGCTGCCTTGGCATTAGATCGGGCCTTCCTTCACGGCTTTCAAGCGGCCAGGAGACTCCCCTGCCGTGGAATTTGGTCGGCATTCCGACGTCAGGAAGCTTCTTCTTGGCGTACGTCAGGATGCCACGGAGTTCGACTTGCGTCCAGCGACCTCCTTGCCGGCGCGCCATCACGAATGCGCCAGCGCCGGGTTCGGGGATCAGCCAGCGCTTGCCGGCTTGCGCTGTTTCTCGGCGTGAATCATCAATGGTCGGGCCTCCGAAATCACCGCCTCGTCATTCACCACCACTTCCTCGACGCTCTCCAGACCGGGAAGTTCGAACATCGTGTCAAGAAGGATGTTTTCTAGAATCGAACGAAGCCCGCGAGCGCCGGTCTTCCGTTCAATTGCCTTCTTCGCGATGGTCCTGAGCGCGTCATCCGTGATCGTCAACCGGGTGTCTTCCAGCTCGAACAGCCGCTGGTACTGCCTGACCAGGGCATTCTTCGGCTCCGTGAGAATGGTGACGAGGGCGTCTTCGTCCAGGTTTGACAATGTGGCGATGACCGGCAGGCGGCCCACGAATTCCGGGATCAGCCCGAACTTGAGAAGGTCCTCGGGCTCAAGCTGCCCAAGAATCTCCCCGGCATCGCGATCATCGGTGTCCCTGACGTCCGCGCCGAAACCGATGGCGGAGCCCTTTCCCCGCCGCTGGATGACCTTTTCCAGCCCCGCGAAGGCGCCACCGCAAATGAAGAGTATGTTTGTCGTGTCGACCTGAAGGAACTCCTGCTGCGGGTGCTTGCGTCCCCCTTGGGGCGGAACGCTGGCCACGGTGCCCTCCATGATCTTCAGGAGCGCCTGCTGCACGCCCTCGCCGGAGACGTCGCGCGTAATCGACGGATTCTCGGACTTGCGCGTGATCTTGTCGACCTCGTCGATGTAAACGATGCCGCGCTGCGCCCTCTCGACATTGTATTCGGACGCCTGCAGCAGCTTCAGTATGATGTTCTCGACATCCTCGCCAACATAGCCCGCCTCGGTCAGGGTCGTTGCATCCGCCATCGTGAACGGCACGTCGAGGATTCGGGCGAGCGTCTGTGCGAGCAAGGTCTTGCCGCAGCCCGTCGGGCCGATCAGCAGGATGTTGGATTTCGCAAGCTCGATGTCCGACTTTCCTGCATGGTGCAGGCGCTTGTAGTGATTGTGCACCGCCACCGAAAGTACGCGCTTCGCGTAGTCCTGTCCGATCACGTAGTCGTCAAGGACTTCGCAGATCTCCTTGGGCGTCGGCACGCCGTCAGAAGCCCTAAGCGCCGCCGACTTCGTCTCCTCGCGGATGATGTCCATGCACAGCTCGACGCATTCGTCACAGATGAACACGGTCGGCCCTGCGATCAGCTTTCGGACCTCATGCTGGCTCTTTCCGCAGAAGGAGCAATAGAGCGTGTTCTTTCCGCTGCCGGAGTTCTTTGCCATGACCTAACCCTTTTTCGGCGTGCCGCGTTGCTCGATAGGACACGTTCCCATGTGCCGGACCCTAGGTGAGTGCGCAAAGGTGCACAACGCAAAATTCGAGGCCGCCAGCAGCGTCACTTCTTTCCGGAATCAGGCTCTGCGCGACGCTCCGCGATCTCATCGATGAGACCCCAGTCCTTGGCCTCCTCAGGGGTCATGAAATTATCCCGTTCCAGCGCATCCTCGACCTTTTTCAGGGATTGCCCGGTGTGCTTGACGTAGATCTCATTGAGCTGCGTCTTGAGCCGTTCGGTCTGGCGAGCATGGATCATGATGTCCGTCGCCTGCCCCTGGTATCCGCCGGACGGCTGGTGCACCATGATCGAGGAATTGGGCAACGCCATCCGCATGCCTTTCTCGCCCGCCGCGAGAAGAAGCGATCCCATTGACGCCGCCTCCCCCACGACAAGCGTCGCGATGCCGGGGCGAATGTACTGCATCGTGTCGTAGATCGAGAGACCGGCCGTCACGACCCCGCCCGGACTGTTGATGTACAGCGAGATTTCCTTGGAAGGATTCTCCGCCTCCAAGTGCAGGAGCTGTGCCACCACGAGCTGGCTCAGCCCGTCGTGGACGGGTCCGTTCACAAAAACGATTCGCTCCTTCAGAAGGCGCGAGAAAATGTCGTAGGCGCGTTCACCCCGGCTGGTCTGCTCGACCACCATCGGCACCAGATTCATGTATGTTTCGAAAGGATCTTTCATCTGTCCACCCCGCAGGACACCCCTTCAGGGAGGGGTTGCTGACTTGCCGTGACCGCCTTCGCCGGCGAGCTGCTCAGCCTCGCCGCGTTCCAGTGTCTTAGTGGCCGCCGTCTGGGGCTTCAAGGGCGCTGAGGCTGCGGACGGAAAATTTCCGAAGGCGACTCCAGGCCGCCTCAAGATGCCGCTCGCGGAACCTGGACGCGGGACAACATGACCGCCGACCTGCATAGTTCCGTTGGGGAAATTCCAGTCCGTCCGGACACCAGGAACGCACCACGTCAATGCCGTGTCGACCGTTCGCCGCCCTGCCGGCTCCTCGCGGCACGTTCGCCCTGCGGCATGCACCGTCTCGCGCGGCAATCATCCGGCTTGCCTTCGCGCCTGGCAGGCGTCAATTTGCCGCCATGGCACAAGTTACCACACTGCCGCGCAACGATTCCGGCATCGAAACAGCCATCAGCGTGCTGAAGCAACGCTTCGGCGAGCGGCTCCAGACCGGACGCTCAGTCCGGGAGCAGCACGGCCACACGACCACCTGGATCAAGAACCAGCCGCCTGACGCAGTGATCTTCGCAAGATCCACTGGAGAGGTTGCCGAAATCGTCAGCGTGGCGGCCGCACACAAGGCGCCCGTGATCGCCTATGGAACCGGCACGTCGCTTGAAGGCCATGTCAACGCTCCGGCAGGCGGGATTTCCGTCGACGTGAGCCAGATGAACAAGGTCCTCGAAGTTCATGCGGAGGATCTCGATGCGGTCATCCAGCCGGGGGTCACGCGCAAGGCCCTGAACGAGGAGTTGCGTGATACCGGGCTCTTCTTTCCCATTGACCCAGGAGCAGATGCATCCTTGGGCGGCATGGCGGCGACCCGCGCATCGGGCACGAATGCCGTGCGCTACGGGACGATGCGGGACAACGTGCTGAGCCTAGAAGCGGTGCTGCCGTCAGGCGAGGTCATCCGGACCGGGCGTCGCGCGAAGAAGTCGAGCGCAGGCTACGACCTGACCAGGCTCCTCATCGGGTCGGAAGGCACGCTCGGCATCATCACCGAGCTTACCTTGAAGCTGCACGGAATTCCCGAGGCCATGTCTTCGGCGAGCTGCACGTTTCCGTCAGTCGACGCCGGCTGCCAGGCGGTCATCACCACTATCCAGATGGGCGTGCCGGTCGCGCGCATCGAGCTTCTGGACGCAGACTGCGTGGCCGCCATCAACGCCTATTCCAAGCTTGATCTCCCGGTGAACCCGCTCCTGCTGCTCGAGTTCCACGGCACGGAGTCGGAAGTGGCTGCGCAAGCCACGACCTTCGGGGAGATCGCCGACGAATATGGCGGCACGGGTTTCGAATGGACTTCGAGTCCCGAGGAACGCAACCGCCTCTGGCAGGCGCGCCATGACGGCTATTGGGCGCTGCTTGCATCGCGGCCCGGCAAGGACACGTTCGCGACGGATGTCTGCGTGCCGATCTCGAATCTCGCCGAAGCCGTGGAGCGGTCGCAGAAAGAGGCTGGCAGGCTGGGACTCCATTCACCGATTCTCGGTCATGTCGGCGACGGCAATTTCCACAACACCGTGTTCTTCGACAAGGACAATGACGAAGAGCGTGCGAAGTGCGAGCACTTCATTGCCTGGCTGGCCGAACTCGCGATCGAACTGGAAGGCACGGTCACCGGCGAGCACGGCATCGGCCAGGGAAAGATCGCATCCCTCTCCAGCGAATTGGGGATCGCCACAGAGATCATGTCTGCCATCAAGGTGGCCCTCGATCCCGACAACATCATGAATCCTGGCAAGATCACCCTTCCAGGCTGACGAAATCGCCACGCTCTCGGACGCGGCAACCATGTTCGCCCATGTCCGCGTGCCGCGCATGTCACTCCATCCTTGGCGGCATGAACGTGAAACCATGAATCAATCCAGGGCGCATCCAGCTCAATTGGAGACATGTCCTGCATTTCTGAGGCAAAGTGCACATTCATTCGGCCGATGGTTTCGAGGACTTTGCCGACGGCCTGCCAGAGGGCTTCCGGGGCCCGGGCAGCCGATTTGTACAGGCGATGCTTGATCCTGGCGGCTTGATCCTGGCGAATGCCTCGTCGATCGCCAGACGGGCATTTCTCTCTTTCCCGCGTTCCGGAACAAGGTTCCAGAGTTCCTGGAGTCATGACCGCTCGGGCTGCATTCGACGTTGAAAGTCTGCGGAAGACGGCGCCGCAGCGGGCCCTTGGCCCGGCTCACGAGCAGCATGCGATCCTTCTTGGACTAGCGCGCGAGCCGCGAGCGCACCCACAGCAGACGATCTCCGGCGTGGCCGGCTCGAGACAATAGGATGAACCGGACGGTTGCTACCTCAAACCAAGAATGTCCTTGAGATCGCCTTCTTTCGGTCTGGGCGGTGCAAGATCGAGGCCGTCCTTGATTTTTCTCAGGTGCTCGAACATGAGAGAGGCGGTCGTATCGGCATCGCCACGCTCGATTGCACCCAGCAAATCCGAGTGCTCGCCGTCAGGACAGTCCATGTGGTTCGACGCACCGAACAGTCCGACTATCAGCGATGATCTGGTCACAAGCTCGCGAATGACACGTCTGAGGATGAGATTTCCGGATGCCAAGGCAACCTTCACGTGAAATTCGCCGGAGAGTCGAATGAGGTCCGCGCCCCTGCTGTACTTCCTTGCCTCATCCTCCAGGGAAATGTGCTGCTTGAGCATCGCCAGGTATTCGGGGGGGGTCTCGATCGCGACGCGCCTTGCGATTGCCGGCTCGAGCACCATGCGTGCGTCGAAGACCTCGTTCGCTTCCTTCGGGCTCGGACTGGCAACAAACGCGCCGCGATTTGCTTCCAGTTCTACAATTCCCTGATCTGACAAGAGCAGCAACGCGTGCCTGACGCGCATGCGTCCCACGCCGAAAGCCTCGCACAGCTTGAGCTCGCTCAGCTTCTGCGCGGGCGGAAGCCGATGCTCCATGACTGCGCTGTAGATGCGCTCGACGATGTACGCCTCATCGACCTGGTCGGGCAGGGCCTTGTTCGCCGTTTCGATGCTGGTTGAATCCGTCGGCACGTTCTTCCGGAATCCTCGCTTCCTTTTAGCCATCGCCGAGACAATTCAAACCATTCAACCGTCTTTTGTCAATTATACCGTTAACATATTATAGCAAAATTGTTGACAACTTTTGGTGTTCATGTTGAAGTTAGGCAGGCGGAATCGAAACACGGGCAAGAACGGGTCTCACGACCCACAGAGCGACAACGCACAGAAATGACCCAGGAGGGAGATATGAAACGCAGAAACATGCTCATGACGCTGACGGCAGCGCTTGCGCTTTCCGTCACGCAGGGAACGGCTGCCCTGGCCCAGAACCCGGTTCTCAAGATCGGCTTTGTCGGAGTCACAAGCGGGCCGGCCGCAGCATGGGGAATATCGAACCAGCGATCGATGGAAACCCGCGCGGCATGGATCAACGAAATCGGCGGATACAAGATCGGAGATGTCACCTATGACATCGAGATCGTCTCGTTCGATGACCAAAAGGATCCGAAGCGGGCCATTGCGGGAATGGAAAAGATGGCCCAGGAGGGGATACACTACGTGGTGGGTCCAAACGTTGACGACGGCGCGGCCGCTGTGCGCCCGGTGGCGGAGGCGAACGGGATCATCTACTTCCCGTACGCATTTCCGAAGGCGCTCTACACGGCTCCGGCGTCGAACGCCGTTCTGGGGATGGTCGCCAACTACCAGTCCGGCCCGGCCATCTACAAGTACCTGATGGAGGATAGAGGCGTCGGGACGGTTGCCTTCATCGCCGCCAACGAATCCGACCCGCTCAGCCAACGCGACAGCGGTCGTGCAGCGGCAGAAGCGCTGGGGCTTGAAGTGGTCTCCGCCAACGTGACCTACCAGGTGGACACCACCGATTTCACGCCGGTCCTTACTCCGGTGATTCGCACGAAGCCCGATCTGCTTGTGCTGTCAGGCGTGACACCGGCAAATGCCCCGCAACTGATCCGGTCGGCGCGTGAACTGGGTTTCCAGGGGCTGATATCGACGGAAACCGCCCAAGACGCACAGGTGCTGCGCGAGAGCGCGGGCGATTTGGCGAACGGGTTCATATCCGTTGGCGGTGCATCCACGCCGGAAATCGCATCCGACGACATGAACGAATTCGTGGCGAGATACACAGAGATGTTCGGCGAATACAACGACGAGTCGAATACCAAGGTGTATGCGCTTGAATACATCCTGGCGACGCTGGCGGCGAATCCGGCGGCCATTGACGACGTTGAAGTCTTCAAGCAGACGATCGATGCGTTTGAGGCACCGAACCCCTACATGAAGGGCGACACCAAAATGCGGTACGTGGGCGTGTCCTCGTTCGGGCAGCGCCGCCAGATTGCGGTGCCGCTGGTCGTGAACGTCTTTCAGGACGGGGAGTTCGAAACGCTCTTTGTAGCCGAAGTCGACTGATCAAACAGCCGCTTCGTGAATTTTGCACCGGACCGGAACCCCGGTCCGGTGCATCTGCGGCGTAGGATGCTCTCATGGAACAAGTCATCGTAAACGGCGTCTATCTGGGCTCGCAATATGCCATGATCGCGCTTGGGCTGACGTTGATTTTCGCTCTCATGAACGTGCTGAATTTCGCCCATGGCCAGATGTACGTCATCGGGGGGTTCGTGACCTACACGTTCTACGGCCAGTTCGAATTGCCCTTCGTGCTCGCTCTCCTGATGTCCTGCGTTACGCTTGCGGTGCTGGGGGCCCTTATAGAGAAATTCCTGTTTGGTCCCGTGATCCGGCGGTCGACAAGAGAAGAGAGCACCATGCTGCTCGCAGCCGGAATCGCCTTCCTGCTCGACGCATTGATCCTGCTGGTGTTCGGAGAGAAGCAGCGCGGGGTCCCGAAGATCGTCGACGGCGTCTTCAACTGGGACTTCCGGATCATCATTCCCTACGACCGGGTACTGATCTGCTTTCTCGCCATCCTGTCCATCGTCGCATTCATTACCTTCATGCAGTTCACCAGGACCGGCCGCGCGCTCAGAGCCATCGCGCAGGACCGGGTCGCAGCCGAATTGATGGGTGTCAGCGTGAACCGGTACTCCATGATCGGGTTCGCCCTCGGTGCCATGCTGGCAGGCCTTGTGGGCGGCCTGCTCGTCACGATCACCGGTGTCAATCTCGGCATGGGCGGTCCCACATCGATCAAGGCGTTCATGATGGTGATGATCGGCGGCGCGGGAGTGATCTCGGGCGCCATACTCGGCGGGTTCATTCTCGGCATGCTCGAGGCCGTCGGACTTGCCGTGCTCTCCCAGTACGGCGACATCACCTATCTTGCGATATTCGTGGCTCTCATGATCTTTCTGGCCATTCGCCCGCAAGGCCTCATGGGAAAGCCGTGGGGATAGCATGTTGAGCCGCGCAGACACACCCCGGCTGCCGCTGATCCTAGGGTTCGCAGCGTTTCTCATTGCGGTCTTCCTGCTCGTTCCCTTCCTGATTTCCGTGACCGGGCGCTGGAATTTCTATTTCACGCTGACATCCGTGGCATTGCTGTCCGTCGCGAGCGCCGGTGTCTGGCTCACGTTCTATATCGGCCGGATCAATATCGGTCAGGGTGCCTTCGCGCTTATCGGCGCTTACGTGTCGGCCATCCTCGTCACCAAGGCGGGTGTTTCCTTCTGGGTCTCCCTTCCTGCAGCCGGTCTCTTTGCGGGCCTGGTCGCAGTCGTGATCGGTCTCCCGATACTGCGTCTGCGCGGTGTGTATTTCGCGATGATCACGCTGGTGCTGACCGAGGTTGTCCGCCTCTCTGCGCTCGCACTTCCGATCACCAATGGCGCAAAGGGGATCGTGTCCATCCCGTTGCCGGGTGAGCTGTCATTGTTCGGCATCACGATAATTCCGGACTTTTCCACGATCGAGAACCCCAAGCTGGCGTTCTACTACACTGCCTGCGTTCTGATGGTTGTCTGCTTTGCGTCGATGTATCGGATTGTGCATTCGCGACTCGGGCAGCTCTGCCGGTCAATGCAGCAGAACGAGGAACTTGCTTCGTCCGTCGGCGTCAACATTGCCTACCTGCGCGTGATCGTCTTCGCGATTTCCTCGTTCTTTGGCGGTCTGGGTGGGGCCATGTTCGGAGCGATCGCGCAGTCGGTCTATCCATCGAGTTTCGTGGTCAAGGACTCGATTGACTTCATGCTGAACTGCTTTCTGGGCGGCCTTGGCTACGTCTTCGGACCAATGCTCGGGACTCTTGTGCTCTATTTCGGATGGGACCTGCTGTTCGAGCTAGGGAAGTACCAGTTGCTGGTGTACGCAGGCACATTGATCCTGCTCATCCTTGTTCTTCCGAACGGCCTTCTCAGCATACGGTTCGGTCGAATCCGAGGGCTGTGGAAATGACCCCGCTCCTTCAGGTCCGCGAACTGACGCGCAAGTTCGGAGGGCTGACGGCCACCAACGCCGTGTCCTTCGATGTTCGGGAAGACGAGATCGTTTCCGTTATCGGACCCAATGGTGCCGGCAAGTCCACGCTCTTCAAGCTGATCACGTCGTTCCTGCGGACGACATCCGGCGAGGTGTTGTTCCGCGGCGAAAGGATTTCCGACCTGAAGCCCCATGCCGTGGCCCGCAAGGGGGTCGTGAGAACGTTTCAGGAAACCAGCATTTTCAAAGACATGACGGTCAGGGAGAGCGTCATCGTTGCCCAGCATCTGCGATCATCGGCATCGTTGGCGGGATACTTCTTCTCCACCCGCGCCGCGCGCCTTGACGAGGACAGCTTTGGCCGAAGGGCCGACGAAGTGCTTTCCTTTCTGGGAATGTCCGACATTGCCTACGAACGAGCCGGCAATCTGCCACAGGGTCATCTGCGGGCGCTTGGCATCGCGATCGGGCTTTCCACCGACCCAATCGTCCTGTTGCTCGACGAGCCATTCGCGGGCATGAACCTTGACGAAACGAGACACATGGTCTCGCTCGTGAAGTCCGTCCGGGACCGGGGCGTGACAGTGTTGCTCGTTGAACACGATATGGCCGCGGTCATGTCGATCTCCGACCGGATCGTCGTGCTGAACTTTGGCGAAAAGATCGCCGAAGGCACGCCTGCCCAAATACAGAATGACGAGAAGGTCATCGAGGCTTACCTCGGCAGCAGCGATGACGAAATCGGGTTCTGAACCATGACAGCCAGGATTCTAGAATTTCAGGATGTCGAACTCTACTATGATCGCGTCTATGCGCTGCGGGGCGTGACGCTTGAGTTGACGGAAGGCGAGACAGTTGCCCTCATCGGGGCCAACGGGGCCGGAAAGTCATCCATACTGCGCGCGATTACAGGACTCTCCAAGATCAAGAGCGGCTCGATCAGCTTCAAAGGCGAGCGCATCGACGGCAGCGATACTGCCAGCATCGTCAGCAAGGGCATTGCGATGGTGCCGGAAGGCCGGCGGGTGTTTCCCTATATGTCGGTCAGAGACAATCTGATGATGGGCGCTTTCACGCGGACGGACAGGGAAGAAAACAGACGATCGCTCGAGAGCGTTCTCGAGCGCTTTCCACGCCTGAAGGAACGTCTGCGCCAGACCGCCGGGACATTGTCCGGTGGCGAACAACAGATGCTTGTAATCGGCCGGGCGCTGATGGCTCGTCCGCAACTCCTGCTGCTAGACGAACCATCGCTCGGAATTGCGCCAAAGCTCGTTCAGGACATCGCGCGGTCAATCGTGAGAATCAATCGGGAAGACGGCGTTTCGGTTCTCTTGGTCGAACAAAATTCACGCATGGCGCTGAGCATATCCCATCGCGCATACGCGATCACAACGGGAAACGTCGTGATATCGGGCGAGTCGCGCGAATTGCTGAATGACAGCCGCATAAAGGCGGCATACCTAGGCGGAGCAGTGTAGGCGGAACCATGGAACTCCTAGTCGTGAATCCCAACAGCACTGCCTCCATGACCGAGAGAATCGACCGTGCCGCGAAGCGTGTTGCACGACCTGGCACCAGGATCGTAACCGTCGGTTCCTCATCCGGTCCCCCAAGCATTCAGGGATTCTACGACGGCGCCATCTGTCTTTCCGGACTCCTGCAGCAGGTTGAACTCCAGAATCACGTTGATGGTGTCGTGATCGCCTGCTTTGATGACACCGGGCTGGATGCAGCCAGGTGCATGGTGGACGCGCCGGTGCTGGGCATCGGTCAATCCGCCTACTCGGTGGCCAGCATGCTCAGCAACAAGTTCACCGTTGTCACGACACTCTCCCGTTCCGTGCCGGTGCTGGAATCCAACCTGCAAAGATACGGGCTTGCATCGCGCTGTGCCAGCGTGCGTGCGGCCGACATTCCGGTGCTGGAATTGGAAGACATGACCACCGAGACCATGCACGCGATTCGCCGCGTCGTCGAGGTCGCCATCAGGGAGGACAAGTCTGATGCGATCGTTCTCGGATGTGCCGGCATGACGGACCTCGTGGAGCAATTGTCGAGCGAATTCGGACTTCCGATCATTGACGGAGTGAGTTGTGCCGTGGCGCTTGCCGAAGCGCTTGTTTCCGCTGGCCTGCGTACATCGAAGGCAGGAGCGTACGGGTAGCGAACACCCGGTCGGACGGATCGGACCCGAAACAGCAGGTTCAGGGAGTCGTCGTCACAAATGCGCGCAAGTTCGGCCGCTGGATCTGGCCGCAGCCGAGTTCGAGCTCCTGCGTCTGATTTCGATCAATGCCGGACGTGTCCTGACGAGCAAATCGCAGAAGCGCCGGATGTGGCGCAAAACGGTCAGGAAGCAAGAGAGCCCATGCACTGCATGTATGATGTTCGGGGCAGGAGCCAGTCAACTCACCAGAACTCCGGATATAAGGTTCATTTCTGAAAGATACGTTATTTTAAATCTTTATGTTCCAAAGCTCACAGAAATTGACTCTGCCTGCGACCCCGAAGGGGCGTCGAATTCTGGAGTTCAAGGCTCACTGTCCGGAAGCTGCCCCGCTTCCTGCAACACCCTGCGCGCAACGCGAAAGCAGTCGAGCGCTTGCGGCACGCCGCAATAGATGCCGACGACATGAATGATCGCGCGGATTTCTTCCGCCGACACGCCGTTGTTCAACGCGCCTCGACAGTGAATTTCCCACTCGTGCATCTTTCCCAGTGCACCGATCATCGACAGGTTCATCATGCTGCGGGTCTTGGCATCGATCGCGTCGTCGCCCCAGCCGAATCCCCAGCACCATGCGGTCATCGCCTCCTGGAAAGGGCGGGTAAAATCGTCGGCCGCCGCAAGGTTCTTCTCTACGTATTCCGAACCGAGCGTCGCCTTTCTCCGTGACAACCCGACCTCGAACAGTTCCTCGTCAAAAACTCCCATCCTGACCTCCCCATCTGGTGATCTTCATGAACCCCCTCGACCCGGACATTTCTCCGCCCGCGCCCCGTTGCCCGGCCTTCGGCTTCCCGTACCGAATTCCGTGCGCAGCCTCTGTCATGCACTGCCGTTCCTGCAATCGCAACGCCCGGAACGACCCGTGAAACCTCGAACGAATCTCAACACCTCACCTGGATCGTGGCATCTCGCGGCATCGCCATGATGTCTCTCACGTCACGGAGCCAATCGGTGGGCATGAAGCCAGTCGTAGTGCGGCTTCATCCGGCGATGGATCTGCTGGACACGCGGCGGCGTGTCCTTCAAGTCCACGTAGTTCCGCCGTTGGGGGGCCAGTCCCGTCGAGTTCGCGAGGTTGGCGTGAAACGAGCCGCCGTCCCACCAACTGTGCGCCGATGGGTCACCGCCCGCCTCCCAAGAAAGCGCATCCGGAAGGAAGGGAATCCCCACCGCTTCGCAGAACGCCTCGATCATTTCCTCGGGACGTTCCAGAAGGTCGTCGCTGTCAATGACCGGAGGCGCCTCGCCCTCAAGCGCGCTCACCAAGTCGTAGAGCGCACGCAATTCGGGGAAGCCGACTTCTCCTTCGTGGACGTCAGGCCATTTGTCATGAAGCGATGTAATGGTCTTCGCGGGATCGCGAATGAGAAAAGCGTGCGTGAAGCAGGACAAAAACTCCGGATTCCACATGTGACTGATGTAATGCGGAAAGTCCTTGAGAAAGACGGGATTCTTCTCCGCACGGGCCCGAATGTCCTCCCAAGCACTCTCAAGCGTGAGCCCAGGGGTGGTCTTCGCGCCCGGCTCGAAGCGATGCCAGAGCGGGGCCTCGCCCTGGTACCAGGCTTCGCCGAAGGGCTCATGGAGACAGTCAAAGTCTCCGCGCTGACGCATCATCCACTCAAAGGCGGTCGACGTGGATCGCGGCACGGCCCAGAGGGCGAGAATCTTATGCATCGGGGCCACGCTCCACGCACCGTGGCATCCCGCGGACCGAGCCGTGCTCACCTTCCGCCGAAGCGCCGCCAACCGTCATCGCCTGTGCAATGCCAGTGTCGACACGTTCAGTCACGCAGACTCTCCAGCAATTGACCCTGTGGCGTTGCCGGGGCAAGTCCCAATGTCTTGAAGACTCGCCAATACAGCGCCGTGTCGTGCCCGACGACGGGCTTGCCGAGCCGTTCTTCCAGTTCTCGCGTCAGATGCACCGGCCTCTGCGGCAGCCCGTTCGGCCCGGACCGGAAATTGCACATGCCTTTGATCAGGTACGCGTCTGCGGACGGTGCCTGGTCGGCGACATACTCGAAGCTCCTAAATGCCAGATCGCCGTCAAAGACCCATCGGCAGGCGTTCACCTCTTCCTGGCTCTCGAACCAGCCCTGGTCGCGAAAGTTGCCGGCCCAGAGCACGTCGAAGCCGGCCTCCTCCAGGAAACCCCGCGTCCCCTGCCACCAGTCCGGCCAGTGATACGCGGCGTTCAACGCGACCTTTTCGACATTGAGGGCGCGCAACGCCTCCACCATTGCATAGCCTGACATGTGAAACGCGAGGCCGTACCTGTCGGACAGGGCGCTGCAATGGTCGCGGATGCCATCGACGCCGAGGCCGGACGCATGGACCCAGTTCGATCCGACCTGCGCCGCGACGTCGACGCCATTCCTCGCCATGCAGTGGCAGAAGTCCTCCATCATGCCGAAACTGGCCCTCCGCTGGTCGAGACCGTGGGCGTAATCGGGCACATGGAGCATCCAGCCATGGACACCCACGGTTTCCGGGGCCATTCGGAGAAAGTCCGACGGGGCGGCATCGTAGTCGAATGGCGGGCAGGTAAAGCCAACCTGATGCGGGAAGAGCTTGTGCTCTGCCTGCCATGTATCGGGCATCTTCACGGCACGGCATCCTTCGGCGGCGCGTCGAAGTCCCGGCAACCCGGCAAGGCGTGCGGGCCTTCCAGCCAGGAAGTGCGTGAACGCAGCACGACCTGTGCGGTCGGCAGGCAGTCAATGCCGTCATCCAGCGTCGCGGCATGGATGCGGATTGCGCCTGGCCATTTCTCGGACCGAAAGTACACCCGGGTACCCCAGTTCCGGCAAAACCTGCGCTGCGTGCCTCGCGAGCTTTCGAAGTGATTGACATCTCCCGTCCTGACGACGGACTCGGGCTTGAGCCTGACGAAGGCGGTGAAGGGTGACGAGGTCGCGCGCCGGCAATCCTCGCAGTGACAGACCAGGTTGTGCGTGACCGGCCCCAGCGAGGACCATGAGACGCGGCCGCACAGGCAATTCCCGGTCAATGCAGTCATTTCATGGCCCCGTGACGGTGACTGAGTGCCACCAATCCGACCTCTGAAACCGAAGCGGCGCGTGGACGGCGCATGGACGGCGCTAGCCATCCAGGACCTCGCGCATCCACCGCTGCAAGTGCATGACCGAGTGCTCGGAGTTCACACCGCACTTCGGATCGATCACCAGTGGTCCCGGCGAATAGCCGCGCGACCGAAGGCCTCGCTGCACGGACTCAACCAGATGGATATCCTCCTCGACTGTCGTCTCCCTGTCTTGGCGGGCAAGGTCGAGAATCACGTCGCTTTCCTCCCCGTCAACCGCGTACCACCCGCGCCAGACTACGACTCGACCCGCGTCAACCGGACGCCAGTGATAGGTGTTCAGCACGTTGCCCGGATAGACCTGGAAACTGAAAGCGGGCCAGAGAAACCAGCTTGAGTACTCCTCCGCGTGGGCTCGGGACCGATCAATTTCGTAAGTCATGTCATCGAGGTTCTGGCATTCGGTCGTGTGGCGCAGGCAATAGCCCTGCGGCTGAATGTCATAGGTCTCGGCCCTGACCACGCCGGTCGCGAAAGTCGGGTGGTTGAGGCTGCAATGGTAGCATTCGGAGTAGTTCTCTACCGACACCTTCCAGTTGCAGCTTTCGGGGATCTCGATCCATTGGATCGGCTGCAACCGCCCCCAATCCGGCAACCATGCCCGAAGCTCTTCCTGAACGCCCGGAAACCACTCGTCCATCGGTCTTGCATCCGAATCCAGGTTGACGAAAACAAAGCCGAGGAACACCTCGGTCCTTACCTCGGACAGGCAGACCTTGAATCTGTCGAATCCCTCGACAGCCCCGATGTTCGGACCGGATCGCAATTCGCCAGTCAATTCGTAAGTCCACGAGTGATACGGACAGACCAGGAGCCGCCTTGTCCCAGACCCGCTGACGAGCTGATGCGCACGATGCTGGCAGACATTGTAGAATGTCCGGATGACATCGTCGTTGCCCTTGATCGCGAACAGGCTCTCGCCCGCGATCTCGAAAGTCACGTAATCGCCGCCATTCCGAAGCGCGCTTGCGTGGCATGCAAACTGCCAGGTCCGGGACAGCAACCCGCCCTTCTCCGCCTCGAAGACTTCCGGGTCGGTGTAGTAGCGGGCAGCGAGCGGACGAACCGGATCAGTCATTTATGCGGGTACCTGCCTCCTGGACGCGGCGACGGGTTCGTCGCGCCTTGACGGGTGTTGCACGGCAATCCGCCCCCCCCCGAATGCCAGACTGTAAGTTCGCAGGAAATCCCCAAAATGCGCCTCGAATGATGCGTTGATGCCATGCGTCATTGACGACGCTAAAATCGTGCGATTAGCCTGTCGAGCAAATTCACGTGCTTCAGGAACGGATCTTCATGGCCATGCCCGCAACGATGAAAGCAATGGTCACTCAGGGCCATGGCGGAATGGACCAGATGGTCCTTCACACCGACTGGCCGCGACCCGACCCGGCCCCGGGAGAGGTGCTGATCAAGGTCGGCGCATGCGGTCTGAACAACACTGACGTCAACACGCGTTCCGGCTGGTACTCCAAGGCGGTCACCGAGCGGACGACCGGCGACGGCTTCGATGTCGAGGAACAGGACGATCCAAGCTGGGGCGGCGCGCCGATCACGTTTCCTCGCATCCAGGGCGCGGACATCTGTGGCGAAATCATGGCCGTCGGGGACGGCGTGGAGCCTGCCCGCATCGGTGCCCGCGTGATCACCGACAACTGGATTCGCGACCCTGAGGAACCTGCGAACAGGAACAAGGTCGGGTATCTTGGCTCGGAACGCGATGGCGGATTTGCGGAATACGCGACCGTTCCGTCACGAAATGCCCTGACCATCCGGTCCGAGATGACGAGTCCGGAACTCGCCACGTTCTCCTGCTCGTATTCGACAGCGCTCGGAATGCTGCAGCGCGCGCGGGCCGAGGCCTCGGACACGATCCTTGTCACCGGGGCGTCCGGAGGCGTCGGTGGAGCCCTTGTCCAGCTCGCGAAGATCCGGGGCGCCAGGGTCGTTGCCATGGCATCCGAGGCCAAGCATGCCGAAGTCTCCGCCCTTGGCGCCGACCGCGTCCTGCCGCGCGAACCCGGAGACCTTCGCTCCGCTCTCGGCGACGAGGCCGTCAGCGTCGTTGCCGACATCGTCGGCGGCCCGGCATGGCCTGCTCTCATAGACATCCTCGAACGGGGTGGCCGCTACACGTGCTCGGGGGCAATCGCCGGCCCGATCGTGGAGTTCGATCTCAGGACGTTCTATCTCAACGACCTGACTTTCACCGGATCAACGGTGATCGACGAAGACGTAATGCCGGAACTCGTCCGGCTGATCGAGGCGGGCAAGGTCAAGCCGAACCTCGCCGCATCCTGGCCGCTTGAGGAGCTTCATGCGGCACAGGCCGCCTTCATCGCCAAGAAGCATGTCGGCAACATCGTCGTGACTCCATGATCCGCGTGGCGGACGACGCCCTCGGCACGGGAGCGCTTCGAACAGGCGTACAGGACGGCGGCTGCGCTTCCCTTCGCAGCAATGGCACCCCATTCGCGTTCGGATTGCCGAGCAGCTTGGCGCATGCCCCCGACCAAACCGGACATGCAGGAATTTCCAGTCGATGAAGATCACGCGCATAGCAGTCTACAAGGTCGATCTTCCGCTCGAGCACCCGTACTGGCTCTCGGGCGGACGGCTCAAGTTCGAGGTGCTGGACGCAACGCTTGTCAGGATCGACACTGACGCCGGCCTGTCCGGATGGGGCGAAGGAACGCCTTGGGGCCACACTTACGTTGCCGCGCATGGCCCCGGAATCAGGGCGGGAATTGAGACCATGGCTCCCTTTGTCCTGAACCTCGATCCGCGGAAGGTCCTGGATGTTGAACGCGCAATGGACCTCGCCCTGCCGGGGCATCTCCATGCCAAGGCTCCCATCGACATGGCCTGCTGGGACATCGCGGGCAAGGCCGCGGGACTTCCGATCTCGGACCTCATGGGAGGCGGCTCCCGGACGCCGGCGCCCATCGCTTCTTCGGTCGGCGCCAAGACAGTCGAAGACACTCGTGACGTCATGAACCGGTATCGCGAGCGCGGCTACGTGGCCCATTCCGTCAAGATCGGCGGCGGCGTCGATCTCGACATAGCTCGAATCCGGGACGTGGAAGCACATCGTGGACCGAACGAGGTCATTCTTTATGACGTGAACCGAGGCTGGACCCGTCAACAGGCTCTTCGCGTGATGCAGGCGACAGAGGATCTTCGCGTCATGTTCGAGCAGCCCTGCGAAACCCTCGACGACATCGCTGCCATTCTTTTGCACAACCTGTTGAAAGATTCGCGAACCATGCCACTTATCGTATTGACTCAGAACGCTTTTCACGTTTTTGGCGTCACGTTCCGCCCGAGCGCCTTCCGGTCCGTAATCGAATAGTCACCGAATCGGATCGCACCGCCGCCATCGCGCCTACCACCGCCATTCCAGGGTCGCGCCGGTCTCGTGGGCCTCGCCGTCGAGGCCCGGCCCGGCCCAGAGGTCGAGGCTCACGTCGGCGGCATGCGCCGCGTCCGGCTCGATTCGCCAGCCGAGGCGCAGCTCGTCGAGGCCGTCCTCCCCGCCGGCCCGGCCGTAGCGGCTGGCGACCATGCCCCGGCCGCGGCCGGTGCCGTGGGCCACTTCCAGCGACCAGTCGCCTCCGCCTTCGGTCCCCTCCAGTCCGGGGAAGGCCTCGGGGCCGAGCAGCGCGTCGACGCCGCCCGTCGACGCGCCGCCGAGCGCGTGCCTGGCCGCCAGCGACCAGCCGCGCCGCGTCTGC
>JAJEGW010000203.1 GCA_022819605.1 Silicimonas sp.
GTCTCGTCTCGATCGGCGTGACATCAGCTCAATTCTGAAGGCGATCCGGCGACTCGACCAGCGCACAAGACAATCCGGCGAGGTCATTGCGTCGCCAGGAGAGATCGTCAGGGAAGATGATGACAATGAGTTTGTTCGGGATACGCTGACCGATGATCACCGCGTCAAGATTGCCGTGGCATGGCTTGAAGATGCGGTGCTTCTGAAGCGCGAAGAGAACCGTGTGCGGATTTTCCCGTCGTCGCTCAAGATACGCACGCTCGACGAAGCGACCAAGCGGATCAACGACAACGATTCCATTCCCAAGCATCGTCGCGAACCGCTTCTCGAACTTGTTCGATGCCTCATCGAGGCAGCGCCGGACACGGGAGTCTCAACCGACGAGCTCTGCGGGCGGACCGGGATGTCGCCGGGCCGGCTGCGTGGCGCATTGAACGATCTCGAATTGCTCGGGATCGCGTCCAACGACACGTCGGTCACCGTGTTCGTGCATCTGGGCGTGGACGATTCGTCCGAGAGACGCTTGACGGAGTTTACGAGCCTTGAAGCTGACCTTGTCATGAACCTGCGCGAGGCGGCTCCGGACATTTCGTCCCATGAAGCTTCGCAGCTCTTTCTCCGGCACGCCTCGCAGGAACTGAGAGATGCGGGGCATGCAAACGTTCGACCCGACATCGTTGAACGCCTGGTTCGCGGGATCGCGCAGGACGGACGCGACGACGACGAAGGCGTTGGCAGCTTGCAGGTCCGCAAGGTCAACCGCGAGATCCTGTCCGTGCGCGTGCTGCGAAACTGGGACAAGCTGTCGCGCACCGCCGAATTGCGCCGGACGGGCGCGGCGGTCATTCTTGGCGCATTGATTCGCCTTGCGCCAAGGGGCGCGCGCGGCAAGGACATTCAGGTCTGCACGACGCTTGGCAAGTTGACCGAAGCCCTTTCGAGCGACATTGAGCTCAAGAGAGAGATTGGCGATCCGTCCAAGCTTCTGGACCGGGCGCTTCTCTGGCTCCATGAACAGGGCATCGTCGCGCTTGGCCGTGGCCTGACGATCTTTCGACCGGCAATCACGGTTCACCTTGAACCGGAAAGGCGCGGATTCACGGATACGGATTTCAAGCCCTTGGACCTGCACTACCGGGAACAGACCCTGCAGACCCACATCATGTCCGCCTACGCCCAGCGCGGATTGACATCCATATCCGAAGCGCTCCGCTTGGTTGATGACTATTTCACGTTGGACCGGCAGGATTTTGTCAAGAAATGGTTGCCGCATTCGGCGACAGTCTTGCAGCGGCAGACGACACCGGAATCCTGGAAGGCGATCATCGAAGATCTTGGGAATCCCGTTCAGGCAAACATCGTTGCCGATGAACGCGAACAGACGAGCGTGCTTGTCCTTGCAGGTCCGGGGTCGGGCAAGACGCGCATTCTGGTTCACCGAATTGCATATCTCATCCGTGTTCGCCGGGAAAATCCCCGGGGAATTCTTGTCCTGGTCTACAACCGCCATGCGGCGACCGAAATCCGGCAGCGGCTGATCACGCTCCTTGGAAGAGACGCCCAGGGGGTGACTGTCCTGACCTGCCATGGTTTCGCGATGCGACTTGTGGGCGCGAGCTTTGCGAGAGACGCCGACAGAGTGGACGTTGATCCAAGACGTTTCGACGAAGTGCTTCGACAGGCGGTCGACCTTCTTCAAGGCAAGGGCCTTTCGAAGGAAGAGGCTGAAGCGCAGCGCGACACCTTGACCGAAGGGTATCGCTGGATTCTCGTTGACGAATACCAAGACGTCGGACCCGGCGAGTACGACTTGATTGCATCTGTTGCAGGCCGCTCGATCGAGGACAGGGACAGTCGGCTGAGCCTCTTCGCCGTAGGTGACGATGATCAGAACATCTATGCCTTTGCGGGCGCGTCCGTCGAATACATCAGGCGGTTCGAAAGGGACTACAAGGCCCGTCCTGTTCATCTTGTCGAGAACTATCGGTCCACGGCAAACATCATCAGCGCTTCCAGCCGGGTGATCAAGCTGGCTGGCCAACGCATGAAGGCCGACCAAGACCTGGTCGCAAACTCGGCACGAACGTCGGACCCTCCGGGCGGCGAGCTTGAAGAACTGGACGCGGTCGGAAGTGGCCAGGTGCAGATCCTCCAAGACGCATCCACAAAGCGTGAGCAGGCGGCGCTTGCGATCAAGGAACTGAAGCGCATCGAGGCTCTGGATCTTCCCGGCTGGGACTGGGCGAGGGCTGCTGTGATCGCGCGAGAATGGGAATACCTCGATCCGGTGCGTAGCCTTTGCGAGGCGCAGGGCATCCCGGCCCAGTTCGCGAATGAGAAGCCGCCGAGTTTCTGGCGTTTGCGCGAAACGCAGGCGTTCATCAATTGGCTGAAGGTGCACGGGGGTGGAGATCTGAGTGCCTTGGCACTTGCTGACTGGGTGGCGCAGCAACCGGATGGGAAATGGTGGACGCTGCTGAAGGAGGGCGTGGGCACGCTGGTAGCCGAGCTCGGCGGCGGCAAGACATCCATAGGCCCAAGGTTCGTCCAGGAGTGGCTTGCCGAATGGAGCCACGACGCGCGTCGGCGCCAGTTCGGGCTGCTGCTGCTGACGGCACACCGGGCGAAGGGCCTTGAATTCGATGACGTGGTCGTTCTTGACGGTGGCTGGGAAGGCCGGTCCCGAAACGAGGATCCGGATTCCGAGCGCCGACTGTATTACGTCGCCATGACCCGGGCACGGCGTGGGCTTGCTCTGCTGTCGATGAAGCGGCGACATCCGATCATCGGCGATCTTGATGATCCGGCCTTGCTGTGGCGGGAATCAGGCCCGGAGTCGATCGATGTCTCCGACAGCGACAAGCTTTACCGGACGCTTGAACTTTCAGATGTTGACTTGAGCTATGCCGGACGTCTCCGGAATGGTCACAGGGCACTCGATGCGCTTGAGCGGTTGAATGCCGGTGACCCCATCGGGTTGAGGCAGCACGGCGGAAGTTGGTTGGTCGTAGACCAACACGACGTTCCGGTCGGGCGCCTTTCCAAGAGCTTCACGCCTCCGAAAGACGCCGAGTTTATCGGCGGAAGCGTGCACGCGGTCTGCATTTGGTTTCGCGAAGACAGCGCCGACGAGTATCGCGAGCACGTCAGGCGGGACCGATGGCCCGTGGTGGTGCCGGAACTGGTCTATCGATCATGAGCGGTGCCGAACGCGTCTCGTCGC
>JAJEGW010000041.1 GCA_022819605.1 Silicimonas sp.
ATTTCCTCGAATTCATCGCCGTCCCCGGCCTGGGACCTGGAAATCGCGCGAGCGATGACATCCTTGGGGACCGAGCTCGCCTTCGCTTCCTTCACGGCCAGCCGCAGTCGCGGGTTCTTTTCCGGGTCGGGATCACCAAGCTTTGCCGCAACGGTGATCTCCTTGGAGAGCTTCGAGAACAGCTTGGATCGGGCCGCGTCCTGGCGTCCCTTGCGGTGTTGGATATTCGCCCATTTGGAGTGGCCGGCCATCGAGTCTCGGTCCCTTTCACCTCGCGGGTTGGCCGAGGATATATGGCAGGTGGCGGCTTGCGTGCAAGGGCAGGATGACCCTGAGCAGCATGCTGCTGGCCGAGGAATCGCCTTCTATGGACCCGAACGCAAAGTGCTGCTACAAATTGTATGGTGAATGCCAGAGACCCCAAGATAAGTGGCTCGCAGACGATAATTCGACGTCTGGACGATGCGGCGATCAACCGAATCGCGGCCGGGGAGGTCGTCGAACGACCCGCCTCGGCGGTGAAGGAGCTCGTCGAGAACGCGATTGATGCAGGAGCGCGCCACATTTCGGTCGCTGTCGCCGAAGGTGGCAAGCGATTGATACGAGTGGAAGATGACGGTTGCGGCATCGCTGAGGATCAGTTGCAGCTTGCTCTCTCGCGCCATGCGACGTCAAAGACAGACGGGTCGGACCTGCTGAACATTCACACTTTGGGTTTTCGCGGCGAGGCGCTGGCGTCGCTTGCGGCAGTCGGGCGGCTGAGCGTCACGTCCCGACCCAAGGGATGCGATGCCGCTGTCATCCATGCGGCCGCCGGAACTGTGGAACCGGTGCGTCCTGCCGCGAGTGGGCTGGGCACGACGGTGGAACTGCGGGACCTGTTCTTCGCCACACCGGCCCGCCTCAAGTTCCTTCGCAGCGAGCGCGGCGAGATGCGGGTGGTCACTGATGCAGTGAAGCGGCTGGCCATGTCGGAGCCCTATACCGGCTTCGATCTCGTCGACCACACCGACGCACCGCGCAAGGTCTTCGCCGTTCGCGCGGAGACCAGCGATCCTGTTCAGGCGCTGTCGGGGCGGATTCAGGCCATTCTCGGGAAGGAATTCATCGAGAATGCCATTTCCATCGATGCGGAGCGCGCCGGCCTGCACATGACCGGATTCGCGGCATTGCCGACCTATTCGCGTGGGTCCGCAGTGCATCAGCACTTTTTCGTCAATGGCCGCCCCGTCCGCGACAAGCTTTTGATCGGCGCCCTCAGGGCTGCCTATTCGGACGTGCTCAGCCGGGAACGGCACGCCGCTGCCGCGATCTTCATCGACTGCGAACCCACGTTGGTGGACGTGAACGTTCACCCTTCCAAGTCCGAGGTGCGATTTCGCGAACCTGGGGCGGCCCGTGGGCTTGTCGTTTCCGGACTTCGACATGCGCTTGCGGAGGCTGGCCACCGGTCGTCAAGCACGATCGGAACCAATGCGCTTGGCGCTTTTCGCGCACCGTCAGGAGAAGCGCGTGTCTACCAAATGGACCACAGGCCCGGACTCGGAAAGGCGCAAGTTGTCGAGCAGGAGCCTCATGGCGACGGTGGATTCCTGCGCGACATGGCCGGGGTCGCCGCTGGTCGCGTCGACTCCATGGATGCCGAAAGCGAGGAACTTGACTTTCCGCTCGGTGCGGCCCGTGCGCAATTCCACGAGAACTTCATCCTTTCCCAGACCAGAGACGGCATCATCCTGGTGGACGCGCATGCCGCCCACGAACGCCTCGTCTATGAAAGGCTGAAGGCCCAGATGACCGCGACTGGGGTCGCCCGGCAGGCGCTTCTCGTCCCGGAAATCGTTGAGCTCGGTGAGTCGGCTGCGGAAATCCTGGAGTGCGCGGAGGACCTGCAGGCAGTCGGGCTTTCGATCGAGCCGTTCGGGCAAGGAGCGGTTGCCGTTCAGGAAACACCGGCGATCCTTGGTCAGGTCGATGCCTCACGGCTTCTGAAGGACATTGCCGATGAACTTGAGGCAGCAGGGACATGCGAGACACTCAAGAAGCGGATCGATGCGGTCCTGTCTCGCATCGCTTGTCACGGATCGGTTCGGACTGGTCGGTTGATGCGGGCCGAAGAGATGAACGCCCTTTTGCGCGAAATGGAAGCAACGCCAAACTCAGGTCAATGCAATCACGGACGGCCGACATATGTAGAATTGAAGATGCGGGATGTTGAGAGGCTTTTCGGTCGGCGGTGACACTCACGGACGCAATGGCGGGACTGACGGGCCGAGCGGCCTTCCGTAATGGGGCCTCGAAGTCAAGCACCGATTCCGGTGCATGTGTGGCCGCGAGGCGCGAACCTGACAAGACTGTCCCGGCACCGGCCTCAAGGCGGCGCGGCGTTCATGCCGGGAGCGGCATCGGCGTCCGGTCCGATAAAGAATTCCATTGTCGTTGTCCTTTCCGTTTCACTTGGTTCAGGAAGCGTTCCTTCCGGAACGCCTCCGCCGCTCACAATAGCACATGTTGTGTGCGGCAGGGACAACGACACCAAACCGGCAACCTTTCAAATCCGACCGGCATCGGCCTGATTCGCCGCCCCATTACGGCATCTGACGGACGATTCGGCAGGAGCTCGGTCGCGATCTTCAATTGAGTCCGGAACGGGGTGTGCGGCGTGCCAAGGCGAGCCTATCACATGGCAACTATTTGCGCAGCCGCGCCTTGCGGCCGCCACGCCGTCCAGGCAATCGCGACTTTCGATCAGGTAGTTCGGCCATGATCCTGTTGCGTTCCGCGGGGGTCATCTGACCCCAAAGCGTGATCTCTTCGCCCGTGCGGTGACAGCCGAGGCAGATCCCGGCATCTGGATGTATGAGGCATACTTGGACACAGGGGCTCTCGATGTCGTCGCGTTTCCAGAGGTCGTCGCTCATGTCGCCCCCAAATGGCAGATCCGGTCAAGCGCTCCCTGCAGAATGTAGGAGGCGGCAACGTGATCAATGACTTGGCCGCGACGTCTGCGCGACACGTCGGCCTCCAGAA